>JAJYXX010000207.1 GCA_021801545.1 Chloroflexota bacterium
GTCTGGGGGATCACCGACCCGACCCGCTTCGGGGAGCGAACACCGACCGCCGCGCTCACGGTCGAGGGCCTCGCGCCGCGAGCCGCGGCAGAGATGCTTGGGCGGCGTGGGATCACCGCCTGGGACGGCGACTTCTACGCCCAGGGCCTGATCGAGCGGCTCGGCCTCGCCGCCTCCGGCGGCGTGCTCCGGATCGGACTGACCCACTACAACACGGCCGGTGAGATCGAGCGGCTGCTCGGCGCCCTGGCCGAGATCGTCGCCGCCTCCCGGACGGCGCCGACCGTTCGCTGAGAGCGACGTCGACGGTGATCCGAGTCGTGGTGGGCTTCGCGCGATGATGCCGACCCGGGCGCTGCCCGACGTCGCGGTCGTCGGCGGCGGGATCGTGGGGACGGCGGCGGCGGCGTTCCTCGCGGCCGAGGGCGCCCGGGTGACGCTCTACGAGCGCGAGGGGCTCGCCGCCGGCGCCTCGGGCCGGAACTCCGGCGTCGTTCAGCGCCCGTTCGACCCCGGGCTCGTCGAGCTCTTCGAGGAGACGGTCGCCCTCTATCGCCGGCTCGAGGCCGAGGAGGTCGGCTTCCGCCTGCCGACCGAGCCGGCCGGCCTCCTCCTCCTGAGTCGCCAGGCGCCGCTCATCCAGCGGCTCGCCGCCAGCCTCGGGGCGGCGTTTCCCGAGCTCGCTCCCGAGGTCGTCGAGGGTGGCGCTCTCCGGGCGCTCGAGCCTGGGCTGGCGGCGGATCTCACCGCCTGCCGGGTCCCGATCGGTTACCCGGTGCCCCCGGCCGGCGCGACGTACGCGTATGCGACGCTCGCCGAGCGGCTCGGCGTCCGCCTGCGCCTCGGGCGGGAGGCGGCACCGGCCGTCGAGGGTGGCCGGACGGTCGGCGTCCGGGTCGATAGCCGGCTCGAGCCGGCAGGGGTCGTTCTCATCGCGGCCGGGCCGTGGACGGCGGCACTCGTCGACCCGACCGGTCGGTGGCAGCCGATCCGCCCGCTCTGGGGTGTCGTCGTCGAGACGCTCCTCGCCTCGCCGCCACGACACGTCCTCGAGGAGGCGGAGATGGACGAGGCACTCGGGACGGGTGACGTCGTGGCCGCGGCCGGCATCGAGCACGAGGACCCCGCGACGACCCCGTCGTTCAGTCTCGTCCCCGCGGCCGATGTGTCCGCGGTCGGGTCAACGTTCCTGGACACCGAGCCTGACCTCGCGGTCTGGCAGATCCGCATCCTCGAGCGCGCCAGTCGGTTCGTCCCGGGCGTGGCTGAGGCGCCGATCCGCGGCGTCCGTGCCTGCGCCCGCCCGGCCTCGGTCGACGGCCTGCCGCTCCTCGGGCCCCTACCCGGCACCGACGGCCTGTTCGTCGCCGCTGGGCACGGGCCATGGGGGATCTCGACCGGACCGGGATCGGCCCGCCTCGTCGTCGATGCCATCCTCGGGAGGCCGAGGACGATCCCGCCCGACCTTGCCGCCGCCCGGTTCGGGCCGGCACCCGGATGACGGCAGTGCCTGGCCGTTCGCGCCGGCGGACCTTCGGTGCCCAGAGCATGACCGCGCGGCTCGTCGAGGTGCTCGTCAAGCGGCCCGGGCCGGCGTTCGGAAAGGCGTTCGACGATCCGGCCCACGGCTTCCTCCACCCGGTCGACCTCGCCCTCGCCCAGCGCGAGCACGATACGTTCAGCGGTCTCCTCGCGGACCTCGGTGTCATGGTCCACGAGCTCGGGGCGGAGAACGAGAGCCCCGACCTCGTCTACCAGTTCGACCCGCTCCTGGTGACCGATCGCGGCGCGATCTCGCTCCGCTCGGGCAAGCCGACCCGGCGCGGCGAGGAGCTCCTCGTCGAGGCCTGGACGCTCGCCCACGGGATCCCGACTCTCGGCCGGATCGAGGCGCCGGGCACGGTCGACGGCGGCGACACGTTCTGGCTCCGGCCGGACCTCCTGTGCATCGGCCGCTCGCTCCGGACGAACGAGGCCGGGGCGCGCCAGATCGCGGCGCTCGTCGGCGGCGAGGTCCGGATCTTCGACCTCCCGTACTGGCGCGGCAGCGCCGAGCTCGTCCACCTCCTGAGCGTCATCTCGCCGGTCGCGGACGACCTCGCGGTCGTCTACCTGCCGCTCATGCCGGCCGGGCTGTGGGCGCTCGTCTCGGAGCTCGGGATCAGGCTGATCGAGGTACCGCCCGAGGAGTACGTGACGCTTGGCTGCAACGTCCTCGCCGTTCGCCCCGGAGTCGTGATCATCGCCAGCGGGAACCCGCGGACCGAGCGTGCCCTGCGTGACAGCGGCTGCGAGGTCCACACGTACGAGGCGGCGGAGATCGGGATGAACGGCTCGGGCGGCCCGACCTGCCTGACCCGGCCGATCCTGCGCGACGCCGGGAGCGGCCGGTGAGTCTGCCGGCGTGAACGTCCCAGTGGGCGCCCGCGAGGCCGCCGTCGTGGCGGCGATCGACCCCGTCCGTCTCGCAGGGGAGGTGGTCGAGTTGTGCGCGATCCCGAGTCTGACCGGCGACGAGGCAGGCATCCAGCGGCTGGTGGCCCGCTGGATGCGCGACGCCGGGCTGGCGGTCGACGAGGTCGCGGCCGACCCGCTGGCGGTCGCGGCAGATCCGGACTTCCCGGGCAGCGAGGTCGAACGGACGGAGCTGCCGGTCGTCATCGGCCGGTTCGGTCGGTCCGGGTCGCGGCGGGTCCTGCTCGTCGGACACGTCGACGTCGTGCCGGTCGGCAACGAGGCTCCCTGGCGGACGAGGCCGTTCGAGCCGACGGTTGCCGAGGGGCGACTGTACGCGCGGGGCGCGGTCGACATGAAGGGTGGCGTCGTCGCCGCGCTCGCCGCGGCCCGGGCGGTGGTCGAGGCGGGCGGTCCGCTGGCGGGCGAGGTGCTGTTCGTCAGTGTTCCGTCCGAGGAGGACGGTGGCCAGGGGATGCTGGCCGCGATCCGGGCCGGGGCGACCGGCGGCGCGGCCGTGATCACGGAACCCTCGGGCTCGATCTCGTCACGGCCCACGCCGGCGCGATCACGTTCCGCCTCAGCGTGCCCGGGCGGGCCGCCCATGCCTCGATGCGCCGCGAGGGCGTCTCGACGCTCGATGAGCTCCAGATGATCACCCGGGCCCTCGAGGCCGACGAGGCGGCCCGGAACGCGGCCGAGACGCATCCCCGGATGGTCGAGCTCGGCCTGCCCTACCCGACGATCATCGGCCGGGTGCAGGGAGGCGAGTGGGCCTCGACGGTCATCGATCGCGTCGTCGCCGAGGGCCGGTACGGTGTCCGGCTCGGCCAGTCACCGGCCGAGACGGAGGCCGAGCTGCGGGCCGCGGTCGCGGCCGCCTGCGCTACCGACGGGTGGCTGCGTAAGCATCCGGTGACGGTCGAGGTGTTCGGCGGCCGCTTCGGCTCGGCCGAGGTGCCCGACGATCATCCCCTCGTCGTCGGCCTCGCGAGCGCCGTCGAAGCGACGCTCGGCCGGCGGCCGGCGCTGCGCGCCGTACGGGGCGGACATGCGCCTGCTCGTCAACGAGGGCCGGACGCCGACGGTCATCTTCGGGCCGGGGGATGTTGCGGTCGCCCACGCCGCGAACGAGTTCGTCCCGCTCGACGAGGTTGTCGCATGCGCCTACGCCCTCGCGGTCTGGCTCCTTCGGGAGCTCGCGGGTACCTGAGCGCCGCCGCGGTCAGGCGGTCGACGCCTGCTCCGCGACCACCTCCACGAGGTGGCAGAGCGCGTTGATCCGGCGCATCTGGTCGGGGGTCCTGGGGCCCGCCCGGAGGAGCTCCGGGTTGGCGATGACGACCGCATCCCGGCGCTCCTCGCGGATGGACCCCTTGGCGCGTACCCGCAGGGCGGGGCCACGGGCCACGGCCGCCTGGGCGGCGAAGATGGCGCCCTCGTCAGGATGGCCCTCGGCGGTCATCCGCTCGGCGAGGGCATCGAGCTCGGCGGCAGCAGCAGCCAGCGCCTCGTCGAGACGCACCAGCTCCGCCTCGACTTCGACCGATGCGATCGAGCGACCCACCGGGATGGGGGTGGCCGTCAGCCGGACCCAGGGGCCGATCGCGATGCCGGCGGAGGCACCTGTGCCGCGCAGGATACGCATCCCGATCTGCTCCTGCATCGCCGATTACCGCTGCCCCATCCTCTCACGCCCCCGCCGGCTCGTGCTCGACGCGCGCGCACGCGGCGCGATTTCAACACGGCGCGATTTGGCACTTGTCAAGTTGTCTAGATGTCGTTACAAATACGGCAGCATGTTCGAAGGCGGCGGCGGAGTCGGCGGGTTGACGAGACAACCGATCTACGCGCAGATCAAACGCTGGATCCTGGGGCAGATCGAGAGCGGCGCCCTCCGGGAAGGGAGCACCCTGACGCCCGAGCAGGAGTTGGCCGATCGCTTCGGCGTGAGCCGGCCGACGGTCCGCCAGGCGATCCTCGAACTGGTGCATGAGGGCGTTCTGGCCCGTGTTCGCGGCAGAGGCACGACCGTGCTGCCGAGACGGCTCGTCTACCCCGTCGGGCGCCTGCTGAGCTTCACCGAGGAATTCGCCGGGCAGGGGCACGAACTGACCTCGGACGTCCTTGGCTGCACGCCCATCGCTGCGGACAGAAAGCTGGCGGAGCGGCTCGGTGGCAGCGAGGGCGAGCCGGTCTTCGCCCTCACCAGGTTGCGACGGGTCGACGCCGAACCCGTTGCACTCCAGCACTCGTATATCGCCCACCGTTACGTCCCGGGGATCGAAGCGCTCGATTTCTCACGCGCCTCGCTGTACCGCGTCCTCGCCGAGCGCTACGGCTTCGAGATCGAGCACGCTGACGAACTGATCCGCGCCGGCATCGCCGAACGAAGCGAGGCGAGCCGGCTGGGGATCGATCGCGGGGCGCCGATCTACCGGATCGAGCGCCGGAGTTATGTCAGCGGCGGCCGGCTCATCGAGGTGGTCGACTCGGTCTATCGGGGCGACTTCTACGAGATCCGCCTGCGCCTGCGCCATTAGCCGCGACGCGGGTCGGCGAACACGAGCGTGCGAGTGGAGGGGAGCGGAGGAAGGAGGGAGGCGAGAGGAGGAACCTGGAGATATGCAGGTGCGTGTCACCCATGGACCGCCAGAAGACCGGCCGGTGTGATACCGCAGGAGGGTGATGATGGATGTCCTGACACAGATCCTGAAGTTCCTGGCCAACAACCTTCTTGGCCAGGTGCCGATCCTGATCGGCCTGATCGTCCTGCTCGGGCTTGTGCTGCAGCGCAAGTCCTTCCGCGAGACCGTCGAGGGCACGGTCCGAGCCGCCCTCGGCGTACAGATCCTGTTCATCGGTATCGGCGTCTTCGTGGGTGGCCTGGTCGCGTTCCAGACGATCGTCTCGAGCGCGTTCCGGCTCACGCCACCGACGTCGACGAACACCCTGGCCGACTTCCTCACCCAGCGCGGCTCGGAGGTCGCGCTGATCATCACGGTCGGCTTCTTCTTCCACCTGGTCCTCGTCGCGCTCCTGCGACGGATCTTCCAGGTCGGCTTCGTCTACCTGACCGGCCACCTGATGTTCTGGATCAGCGTGGTCGTGGCGGCGGCCTTCGTCGAGGTCTTCAAGACGATCGATACGCTGCCCCTCGTGCTCGCCGGATCGGCGGTGGTCGCGATCTACTGGACCATCCAGCCGATCTACATCCACCACTTCATGAAGGTGGTCACCGGCCACGATGACTTCGGCTACGGGCACACCAGCTCGTCGGCCGCCTTCCTGGCGGCGACCTTCGGGCGATTCGTGGGCAACCGCGAACAGCATGACTCGGAGAAGGTCAAGCTCCCCAACAACCTGGCGTTCTTCAAGGACATCAACGTCAGCACCTTCGTGATCATCACGGCGATCATGCTGATCGCGGCGATCTTCGCGGACCAGACGGTGGTCTCCGAGCAGGCCGCCAAGGAAAACGCGACCCTCAACCCCTTCGTCTGGACACTGATCGCCGGCCTGAAGTTCGCAGGCGGCATCGCGATCCTGCTCTTCGGGGTGCGGATGTTCCTGGCCGAGATCATCCCGGCCTTCAAGGGGATCAGCGACCGGATCATCCCGGGGGCGAAACCAGCGCTCGACGTGCCGATGGTGTTCCCCTACGCGCCCACGGCGGTGATGCTCGGGTTCCTCTCCGGGACGGTTGTCTTCCTCGTGTTGATGGTCGTCTTCGGCGCGGTGGGCTGGGCCACGATCGTGCCGCCGATGATCATGCTCTTCTTCCCGGGCGGCGGCGCCGGCGTCTTCGGCAACGCGTTCGGGGGCTGGCGGGGGGCCGTCCTCGGGGGGGCCATCAACGGGACGTTCCTGGCCGTCGGCCAGGCGATCACCTGGGGGCTCCTGTCCACCACCGCGCCCGAGCTGGCCACGCTGGCCGACCCCGACTGGTTCATCCTCATCTGGATCTTGCTGCCGGTCCTCACCGTGATCAAGCTGATCACCGGCGGCTGAGCGGTACGGAAGGGAAGTGAAGGAGCGATGGTGCGCGGCGTCGACGAGGAACTCAGCGTGCTGACGGTCTGCGGCGTGGGGATGGGCTCCAGTCTCATCCTGAAGATGACCGCAGAGGCGGCCCTCAAGGAGCTGGGGGTCAAGGCACGGGTCGAGCATTCCGACCTCGCGTCGATGCGAGGGTTGAAGCCGGACGTGATTCTGGCCCAACCCCTCCACGCGAGCGAGGTTCGGGGCGCCGCGCCCATCGTCATCGAGGTCACGAACTTCCTGGACAAGGACGGGCTGAAGGTCGCCCTCCGCGAGCAACTCGAGGAGGCAGGCTGGATCCCCACCCGGCCGTGAGCGGGCCAGCGGTACGTCACCCGCTCCTCGGCCGCGTCATCGAACTCCTGGAGCGCCTCGAGGACGCCAATCATGGTGCCCTCGACGCGGCTGCCGACCTGGTCCTCGCGACCCTGAAGGACGGTGGCGTGGTCCACGTCGGCGGCTCCGGCCACTCGACCCTCTTCGCGCTCGAGGCCTTCTACCGGGCCGGAGGACTGGCTTGCATCAATCCGATCTGGCATCCGGCGCTCCTGCCGCTCTCGGGAGGACAGATCAGCACGCTCGCCGAGCGGACGAACGGGCTGGGTGCCGCCCTCGTGCGCCGGGCGGGCATTCGCGACGGCGAGGTCATGGTCGTCTTCTCGCAGTCCGGGGTCAACCCAGTGCCGGTCGAGCTGGCCGAGGCCGCTCGTGCCGCCGGGGCTTCGGTGGTCGCCGTCGTCTCGCGCGTCCACAGCGACTCGGTCGCCTCGCGTCACCGACAGGGGCGGCGGTTGGGTGACCTCGCCAACGTCGTGATCGATACCGGGGTCCCGCTCGGCGATGCCGATTACGTCGCCGCGCCCGGCGCCCCCCCGGTCGTTCCGCTCTCCACCCTGGCGGGCGTGTACGCCTGGAACGCCGTCCTGGCCCGGGTGGCCGATCGCGCTGCCGCGAGCGGCGTGTCCCTGCCGGTCTGGCGAAGCGCCAACGCGCCCGGTGGTGACGAGACCGCCGCCCGGCTCATCGAGCGCTACGCCGAACGGATCCACGCGCTCTGACATGGAAGGGGGAGAGGGCAAGGGCATGGTCGGAGCGTCTGGGTCCGCGGTCCGAGGACGAGTCCTCACACCGGACGGGATCATCGACGACGGGTTGGTCACGGTCGCCGGGGCGCGGATCGGCGCGGTCGCGCCGGCCGCAGGTCGCGCTGCCGAGGTCGATGTCATGGCTGAAGGGCGATGGATCATCCCGGGCCTGGTGGACATCCACGTCCACGGCGGCGCCGGGAACGATGTTATGGCCGGTCCGTCAGCCATCCGTCGTGTCGCTCGGGCGCTCGCGGCGCGTGGGGTCACGTCCTTCGTCCCGACCGCGGTCAGCGCGCCGCTCGAGGCGCTGGTGGCCTTCGCGGCCGATGTCGCGGCGGCGCGCCGGGATCAGGCGGTGGATCGACGTGCGGGGGCGAGCGAGCCCGAGTCCGAGATCCTCGGCGCGAACCTGGAGGGGCCCGCGCTGGATCCCGCTCACCGGGGCGCCCACGACCCGGCCGCCCTCTTGTCACCGCGCGACCTGCTCGAGGCGTGGGTGGCGACTCCGGGGCGGTGGGACGAGGTGCGCATCGTCACCGTGGCACCGGAGCGATCGGGCGGACTCGACTTCGTCCGGCTGCTCGTGGCAGCGGGCCGGGTCGCGAGCGTCGGGCACACCGGGGCGACGTACTCGGAGGCATGGGCCGCGTACGAGGCCGGCGCGCGCTCGACCACTCACCTGTTCAACGCCATGACCGGCCTGTCCCACCGCGGTCCGGGGGCGGCCCTCGCGGCGCTGCTCCACCCGACCGTGGCGGTCGAGCTGATCGCCGACGGGATCCATGTCGATCCTGCTGTCTGGCCTCTCGTCTGGCGGATGGTCGGCCGCCGGCTCATCCTCGTGTCCGACGCGATCCCGGCCGCCGGCGCCGGCGGTGGCGACTACGTGCTGGGCGGCCTTCGGGTCCTCCTGCGTGACGGGCGCGCGACGCTCGAGGACGGGACGATCGTGGGCAGCGCGATGAGCCTCGACCACGGCCTGGCCAGCGTCATCGCCGCCGGTCTGCCGTTGTCCGAGGCGAGTGCCGCGGCCAGCGTCGCCCCGGCGCGGCTGCTGGGTCTGGATCGGAAGGGGCGGATCGCCCTCGGAGCCGACGCCGACCTGCTGGTCGTCTCCCCGGAGGGTCGGATCGAGCGGGTGATGATCGCCGGTCGCTGGCTCTAGACCCGGGCGAACAGCTCGTCGACCGCCGCGGCGAAGACCTCGGTGTGCCGGTCGACGTCCGCCTCGGTCGTGACCGGCGACATGAGCGCCATGTTGTGAAACGGCGTCATCAGGATCCGCCGGTTCATCGCGTA
>JAJYXX010000060.1 GCA_021801545.1 Chloroflexota bacterium
GGCCGACCGCGTCGCGCAGCGCCATGAGGACCGGCGCGAGCTGCATCGTCGAGCAGTTCGGGTTGGCGATGATCCCGTCGTGGAGCGCCGCGTCGTCCGGATTCACCTGGCTGACGACGAGCGGGACAGCGGGATCCATTCGCCACGCGTTCGAGTTGTCGATCACGGTCGCCCCGCGCGCCACGGCGAGCGGGGCGAGATCGGTCGAGACATCCGATCCGGCCGAGAAGAGGGCGATGTCGACGTCCTCGAAGGCCTCGGCGGTCGCCTCGGCGACCGGGTACGAGCGGCCGTCGACCGAGACGGTCGCCCCGGCCGATCGGCCAGAAGCCAGGAGACGCAGTTCCCGGAACGGGAAGGCGCGCTCGGTGAGGATCTGGATCATCGTCCGTCCGACGACGCCGGTGGCGCCGACGACCGCGACGCTCAGGGGCTGTCGGATCATCGAGGGCGTGGCTCCGCTGTCACTGTCGCTGGCTGCCGGGCACGGCCCGAGTATACCAGCGGACCGGCGGGCTCCCGCCGGTCCGCCTCGTTGCGAACGGGCAGGCCTCCCGCTAAGCCGACGGCGAGACCGTCTCCCTGGCCAGGTGGCGGCGCATCGCCTCCTTGCGCGAGAGGTTGATCCGGCCCTGGCGGTCGATCTCGGTGACGACGACCATCACCTCGTCACCGACCGAGACGACGTCCTCCACGCTCGGCACGTGGTAGTCGGCCAGCTCGCTGATCCGGACGAGCCCCTCCTTGCCGGGCAGGATCTCGACGAAGGCGCCGAAGCCCATGATCCGGGTCACCTTGCCCAGGTAGAGCGCGCCGACCTCGACCTCCCGCGTCAGGGACTCGATCCACTGGATCGCCCGGCGCGAGTTGTCCGAGTTGACGGCCGCGATCTCGACGGTCCCGTCGTCCTGGACGTTGATCTCGGTGCCGGTCTCCTCCTGGATCTTGCGGATCACCGAGCCGCCCTTGCCGATGATGTCGCGGATCTTCTCGGGGTTGATCTTGATCGTGATGATCCGCGGCGCGAACTCGCTCATCTCCGTCCGGACGCTCGGCAGCACCGCGACCATCTTGTCGAGGATGGAGAGGCGGGCCGCACGGGCCTTCTGGAGGCCCTCGCGGATGATCGCCTCGTTGATCCCCTTGACCTTGATGTCCATCTGGAGGGCCGTGATCCCGTCCCGGGTACCGGTCACCTTGAAGTCCATGTCACCGAAGGCATCCTCCTTGCCGAGGATGTCGGTCAGGACCGCGAACCGGCCGTCGGGCTCGCTGATCAGGCCCATCGCGGCGCCCGCGACCGGTGCCTTGATCGGCACGCCGGCGTCCATCAGGGCGAGCGTCGAGCCGCAGGTCGAGGCCATCGAGGTGGAGCCGTTCGAGGTCACGCACTCCGAGACGAGGCGGATGACGTACGGGAACTCCTCGGGGCTCGGCAGGACCGGCAGGAGCGCGCGTTCGGCAAGGTTGCCGTGACCGATCTCGCGCCGCCCCGGACCGCGCATCGGCTTGTTCTCGCCGGTGCTGTAGGGTGGCATGTTGTAGTGGTGGAGGTAGCGCTTCTCGGTCTCCGGGCTGATCGTGTCGATCCGCTGGACGTCCGAGGAGGCGCCGAGGGTGGCGATCGTGAGCGCCTGGGTCTGGCCGCGGGTGAAGAGCCCCGAGCCGTGGGTGCGCGGCAGGAGCCCAACTTCGACCGAAATCGGTCGGATCTCGTCGTGGCCACGGCCGTCCATCCGGATCCCCTCGTCGAGGACAAGCTTGCGGACGGTCTTCTTGTGGAGGAGCCCGAACAGGCTCTTGCTGACCCGACCCTGCCGGCGAGCGGTCTCGAGCATCGCCGAGACGTCGGCGCCGGGCTGGCGGGTGGCGCGGATCGAGGCGGCGATCGCCGTCTCGATCTCGGCCAGACGGGTCGGGATGTCGCCCGCGAACCAGGCGAGGAGCCCTGCGGTCGCCTCGGCATCGGGCAGTGCCCGGTGGTTCGCGGTCAGCTCGATCCCGAAGATCCGGGCGAGCGTCTCGAGCTTGTAGTTCTCGAGATCGGGATAGGCCTCGCGTGCCAGGACGAGGGTGTCGAGGTAGCGACCGGGCTCGAACCGGAAGCCACCGCCGAGCGCGGCCTCGATGAAGCCGAGGTCGAAGCCGACGCTGTGGCCGACGATCGGGCGCTCACCGGCGAAGGCGAGGAACTGTTCGGCCGCCTGCTTCGGGCTCGGGGCGCCCGTGACGTCGGCGTCGGTGATGCCGTGCATCTGGTGGCCGACGATCGGACGACCCGGATCGACGTATGTCGACCAGCGCTCGGCGATCCGGCCATCTTTGACCGTCACGGCCGCGATCTCGACGAGGTCGGCCAGCTTCGGATCGGTGCCGGTCGTCTCGGTGTCGACGACGACGAACTCGGCGCCACTGCGGACGAGGGCCGCGAAGTCGAGGACCGAGCCGGTGCCGGGCTCGATGAACGGGATCCGCTTCGGCTTGCCGACCGCCTCGCGGAGCTGCTCCTGGAGGTCGATGATCGGGCGCAGGGCCCGGTGACCGAACAGGATCGCCTCGGCCATGACGTCCTCGGGCAGGAGCTTCACCCCTGCCTCGACCATCATGATCGCGTCGCGGGTACCGGAGACGACGAGGTCGAGATCCGACTCGTCGAGCTGGCTCACCGTCGGGTTGATGACGAACTCGCCGCCGATCCGGCCGATCCGGACGACCGCGACCGGTCCCTGGAAGGGGATCTCGCTGATCGTCAGGGCAGCCGATGCGGCGATCGTGCCGAGGATGTCGGGATCGTTCTCCTGGTCGGTCGAGAGGACGGTGATGACGACCTGGACGTCGTCCTTGTAGCCCTCGGGAAAGAGCGGGCGGATCGGCCGGTCGGTGAGCCGGGCGGCCAGGATCGCCGCCTCGGACGGGCGCGATTCGCGCTTGATGAAGCCGCCGGGGATCTTGCCCGCGGCGTACATCCGCTCCTCGAAGTCGATCGTGAGCGGGAAGAAGTCGAGGCCCGGCCGCGGCTCGGAGCGGTTCGCAGTGCCGAGCACCATCGTGTCACCGTAGCGGACGGTGACCGAGCCGCCGGCGAGCAGAGCGAGCTTGCCGGTTTCGATGGTCAGGGTGCGACCAGCGAACTCGGTCTCGAAAACCTGAGACAACTGTTCCTCCTTGGCCGTGGAGGAGGACGGACCCGGGGCCGGTCGGCCGATCCCTGCCGCAGCGTTGAACGCGAGAGAACCCCGGGCGGTGAGCCCAGGGTCCGGGGCGACGTTCGCTAGCGGCGAAGTCCGAGCTGTCCGATGACAGCCCGGTAGCGCGCGTTGTCCTTCTTGATCAGGTACGCCAGAAGGCGACGGCGCTGGCCGACGAGCTTGAGCAGGCCGCGGCGGGAGTGGTTGTCCTTCGGGAAGCTGCGCAGATGCTCGGTCAGGTCCTTGATCCGCTCGGTGAGGAGCGAGATCTGGACCTCCGGCGAGCCGGTGTCGCCTTCCTTCTTGGCGAACGCCTGGATCAGTTCTTCCTTCGTTTCCCGCGCGAGCGGCACTCGGTCCTCCGACACGAATACATGTTCCAACCTATCGTTCAGACGGGCGGCATGGTAGCAGGCTTGGGGCCGGGCGGCAAATGGCGACCCTCGGTCCGTCCGTCCGCCGGACGGCGCTGCGACCATCGCGAGCCTTGACGCCGTGCGCTCGATCAGCCCATTCGGCGACCGAACGCCACCCGGAGCCGAGCGCCCGGCGGGAGGGCGGCGCGACTCTCGATCAGAAGGTTCCCCTCCTCGACGAGCGCCGTCGCCGCGACGATCGACCGCTCCCGGGCCGGCGGCAGGCCACCGTCGGACACCCAGACAGGCTCGACGCGGGCGCTGTAGCGGCCCGCTGGCGGCAGAGCCATCGGCATTGGAAAGGTGAGCCGGACCCGGCAGACGTCTGGCGCATCGGCCTCGCGGACGCGGCCGCCGGACGGGTCGGACGCGGTGTCCTGGTGATCGCGGACGCCGACGACGGCGAGCGGGCGCCCGAGCAGGTGGCGAGCCCGCGCCAGATCGCCGGCAGCGACCGCGGCCCGGATATCCGCGCTCCGGACCGGGCGTCCGTCGAGGTCGAGGGGCGGCACGACGACGACGACATAGTCGTCCCGTCGCCCGAGCTCGGCGACCGCGGCCGGCGTGCCGCGACGCTCGTGACCGAACGCGGCATCGGGGGTCATCAGGAAACCGGCGATCTCGGTCCGGGCCCGGAGCATCTCGATGAACCGGTCGTACGGCGTCATGCGCAGTGCCACGTCGAAGTGCTGGACGACGGTCACCTCGACGCCTGCCTCGGCGAGGAGGACGAGGCGCTCGTCGAGGTCGCACAGGAGCGGTGGGGCGGCACCGAGGACGATCTGGTCGGGATGTGCGTCGAACGTGACGACGGCGGGACGTGCGCCGCGGCGGCGCGCCTCCCGGCGGAGGTGGCGCAGCAGGTAGAGGTGGCCGCGGTGGAGGCCGTCGAACACCCCGACGACCACGAAGAGTCTGCCGCTGGCAGGCGTCAGAGCGTCGATCCCGTGGACCGCGTCGACGGGCGGCGACGGATCAGACATCGTCGGGGCTCGCCGGGTCGGGATCGAGGGTCGGCTCGGGGTCCCGCTCGGCAAGCAGGGCGGCTTCGACGAGCGCGTCTTCCTCGACCGTGACGTCCTCGGCCTGGTGAGCGGCCGACACCTCGTCACCGTTTCCGGAACGTGTCGTGTCGGTGCTGCGCGCGGCGGCCGCCTCGACGAACACCTTCTCGGGCGCCAAACGGCCGTCGTGGATGACGGCGATCGCCGCCAGTCGTCCCTCGCCGTCGAGGAGCCGGAGCCGTGTGCCCGGCGCGGCAGCGGGCAGGCCACCGGCCGGACGCACGAATCGGCCCTGCCCGATCGCCTCGAGCTCGGCAGGCGTCAGCGTCAGGGCGGGCAGGGCCTCGAGACCGGCATCGGGCCGCAGAAGGAGCGGGCGAAACCCGTCACGACCGGCGGCCGCCGCCGCCCGGACCGACTCGAGCGAGTGGGCGTCGGCCAACCGGAACGGACCCGAGGCGGTTCGCACGAGCACCCCGAGGTACGCGCCCGAGCCGACGTGACGGCCGAGATCGCGCGCCAGGGCCCGGACATACGTGCCGGCCGAGCAGTCGACCTCGATGACCGCCACCGGGCGTGCCGGATCCGTGTCGTTCCAGGCGACGAGCTCGAGGCGGTGGATCGTCACGGACCGGGGCGCAAGCGCGGGCACCTCGCCGGCCCGGGCGAGGGCGTAGGCCCGCCGACCCGCGACCTTGACCGCGCTGTAGGCCGGCGGCACCTGGACGATCGGGCCGCGGAACGCCTCGAGCGCCGCCTCGACGGTCGCCCGGTCCGGAGCCGGGCCCTCGGCCGGGGTCAGCTCGCCTTCGAGGTCGTCGGTCGTCGAGCTGGCCCCGAAACAGACGGTCGCCCGGTACGACTTCGGGTCGCCGAGGTGGTACTCGAGCATCCGCGTCGCCCGGCCGAGGAAGATCGGCAGGACCCCGCTCGCGAACGGGTCGAGCGTCCCGCCATGGCCAACCCGCTTCGTCGCGGCGAGTCGCCGGACGAGGGCCACGATGTCGTGCGAGGTCGGGCCCGCCGGCTTGTCGACGATGAGGATTCCGTCCATCTGTCGGCCGTGGCAGGTCAACGGGCCGTGGTGACGATCAAGCGCTCCGCCTCGGCGAGAACGACTGGTCGCGCCTCCGTGACCGGCAGCGCGATCGTCGCGCCGGCCGCCCGGACATGACCCCCGCCGCCGAACCGCCCGGTCAGCGCGGTCGCGTCGACACCGCCGGCCTTCGTGCGCACGCTGATCCGGGTCGCCCCGCCGGTCTCCTTGAAAATGATCGCGATCTCGGCCCGCTCCGACTGGGCGAGCAGGTCGACCAGACCCTCCGAGTGCGCCGGGTCTGCCCCGGTCGCGGCGAGATCCGCCTCGAGGATCGTCGACCAGATGATCTTTCCGTCGAGCGCGGTCTCGAGTCGGTCGAGCACCCGCCCGAAGAGGCGAAGCTGGGCGTCGGGCTTCGTGCGGTAGAGCCGGCGCGAGATGTCGCTCAACGGCGCCCCGGCCGCGACGAGCGCGGCCGAGACGGCGAGCGTCCGGGGCGTGGCGTTCGGGTGGGCGAACGTGGCGGTGTCCATCACGATCCCGGCCATCAGCGCCGTCGCAAGCGCACCGTCGGCCGCATCGAGCGGCACCCCGAGCCGGGCCGCCAGGAGGGTCACCATCTCGCAGGTCGCTGCCGCCGCCGGGTCGATCCAGTCACCGGCGCCCGAGCCGTCGTTCGAGAGGTGGTGGTCGATGACGAGGCGCGGCAGCCGGTCAAAGAGGCTGCGATGGCGATCGCGAACCGGCCCGATCCGCTCGAGCGTCCCGCAGTCACAGACGACGAGCAGGTCGTACGCCTGGCGCTCGTCCGGGTCGGTCCGGAAGCGCTCGACCCCGGGCAGGAACGCATAGAGCGGCGGGATCGGGTCGCTGCAGACGAGCGCGGCCCGGCCGCCGTGGTGCGCCACGAGGTGCCCCACGGCGAGCGCGGCGCCGATCGTATCCGCGTCCGGGTTTTCGTGCGTGGCGATGAGGGCGCGGCGGGCGCCGCGGATCGCCTCGACCGCTCGCTCCGGGACAGCGTCGAGATGGACCGTGAGATCGACGCTCACCGGGGCCGCCGGCCTCCGCGCCGGTGTCGCACCGTCCGGCCGGGCTCGTCGCCGCGGGACGGTATCACCGCGCCGGCCGGCGCGACTTCCTCGGCGTCGCCCTTGACTTCCTCGGCGTCGCCCTCGTGGCGAAGCCGGGCGACCGGCGTGGGGAGCGACTCGACCTCGGGCGAGAGGTCGGGCTCATGTCCGGCCTCGAGCTCCTGGATCAGATGAAGGACGCGTGTCCCTCGCTCGATCGAGTCGTCGAGCCTGACATGGAGCTCCGGGATCCGCTTCAGGCGCAGCCGCACGCCGAGCTCGCGGCGCACGAAGTGCATCGCGTGCTGGAGGGCGAGCACCGTCGCGTCGCGCTCGCCGGGGCTGCCGATGATGCTCACCCAGACCCGGGCGTGGCGCAGGTCCGGAGTCGTCTCGACCTCGGTGATCGTGGCAAAGCCGATCCGCGGATCCTTCGCCTCGCGGCTCAGGATGACGCCGATCTCCTGGCGGAGCAGCTCGTCGATTCGCTCCGTTCGCTGGCTCATCGCCACCCACCTGCGGCCTCGAACGCCGGACCGGGCAGGATCAGCCGGCGGATGACCGGCTGACCGTCTGCTGCGTGAAGCATTCGATGATGTCGCCTTCCTGGAGGTCGTGGAAATTCGCCAGCCCGATCCCGCACTCGAAGTTCGCCGCAACTTCGCGGACATCGTCCCGGAAGCGGCGGAGCGACTCGATCCGGTCGGTGGCGATAATCTTGCCGCCTCGCCAGACGCGGGCCCCGCCACGCACGATCCGGCCGTCGGTCACGTAGCAGCCGGCGATCACGGTGCTCTTGCCGACCTTGAAGATCCGGCGGACCTCCGCCCGGCCCTCGACAACCTCCACAACCTCCGGCTCCAGGAGCCCCTTGAGGGCCGCCTCGATGTCGTCGGTCAGTTTGTAGATGATGTCGTAGAGGCGGATGTCGACGCCTTCGGCCTCGGCGGCACGCCGGGCGGTGTCGGTGATCTTCGTGTTGAAGCCGACGACGATCGCGTTCGAGGCCGAGGCGAGGAGGATGTCGTTGTCGGTGATGTCGCCGGCGCCCTCGTGGAGGACGTGGATCCGGACCTCGTCGGTCGAGAGCTGGTCGAGGGCGTGGGTGATCGCGCCGAGCGAGCCCGACACGTCGGCCTTGAGGATGATCCGCAGCTCCTTCGTCTGGCCGGCCTGGATCTGGCGGTAGAGATCCTCGAGGGTGGCACGGCCGGTCTCCCCGCCGCGGGCCGCGCTCGCCGCCCGGCGGGCCTCGACCATCGTCCGGGCTTCCTTCTCGTCGGCCACGACGCGCAGAATGTCGCCCGCCTGGGGTACGTCGGCGAGGCCGAGGGCGACAACCGCGCTCGATGGGCCGGCCTTCGAGACGCGCTTGCCGGCCGCGTTCTCGAGAGCGCGCACCTTGCCGTACGTCTCGCCGACGACGATGACGTCGCCGACCCGGAGGGTGCCGGTCTGGATGAGCGCGGTCGCGACCGGACCGCGGCCCTTGTCGAGCTGCGCCTCCACGATCGTCCCGACCGCCGGTCGCTTCGGGTTGGCCTTCAGCTCCTGGAGATCGGCCACGAGCAGGATCATCTCGAGCAGTTCCTCGAGGCCGATCCTCGCCTTCGCCGAGACCGGCACGAGTGGCACGTCGCCCCCGTACTCCTCGACGACGACGCCCGCCTCCGCGAGCTCGGTCTTCACCCGCTCGGGATTGGCGTCGGGCTTGTCGATCTTGTTGAGGGCGATGATGATCGGCACCTTCGCGGCCCGGGCGTGATCGATCGCCTCGATCGTCTGGGGCATGACACCGTCGTCGGCCGCGACGACGACGACCGCGATGTCGGTCACCTTTGCGCCCCGGGCGCGCATCGCGGTGAATGCCTCGTGACCGGGGGTGTCGAGGAAGACGACCCGCTTGCCGTCCATGACGACCTCACTGGCGCCGATGTGCTGGGTGATCCCGCCCCGCTCGCCAGCCGCCACCGCGGTGCTCCGGATCGCGTCGAGGAGGCTCGTCTTGCCGTGGTCGACGTGGCCCATGACCGTCACGATCGGGGCCCGTGGCTGCAGCAGCGAGGGGTCCTCTTCCTCAAAGAGAACCTCCTTGGCGGCCTCCGGGGTCGGCGCCTCGCCGTT
>JAJYXX010000029.1 GCA_021801545.1 Chloroflexota bacterium
TCCCTGGGCGTCATGACCAACCCGCCGAGGGCGACGATCACCCCGACCGGGACCAGGCGCAGCGCCCCGGGCACGGTACCGCGCCCTCCCGCTCTCCCACCGACGATCGGGCGATGGTGGACCCTGGCGACGGCGGGTCCGGCGCGGGCGCCCGGCTGGGCATCCGTGTCGGCCAGCTCCCACTCGGCCACTGCTGCCGCCACGAAGAGGAGGGTCATCGCCACGCCCAGGATGAGCACCGGGAGGTCGGCGGGGTCGGCGGTTCCACTCGAGGGGTTGACCGGCCGGAATACCAGCCCGGCCAGCGCGACGAGGACACCGACCGGGATGAACCAGGGCCAGAACCAACGGTGTGCCCGACCGCCGCCGGTCGTTCCGCCCGCCCGATGTCGGGCCGCCCGGCGCCGGTCGGCCGCCAGGGCGGTGACCCAGCTCCGAGCCAGGAGGCCGCCGACCATCACGACAAGCAGGCCGACGAGCAGTGGCAGCGTGCGGACGATTGCTCCCCAGTCCGGCGTGACCAGCTGCTCGAGGCCCCGGAGGGTTGCGTCCCAGACCTGCTGCAGGGCGTCGCTCACCTAATTCCCCTCGACGAATGCGGTCCCGGCCATGGATTCGTCGAGTCGGCCGAAGACCCAGCTGACCACGCCGATCACGAGGCCGATCGGGACGCCGAGGAGTGCGATCCCGCCGCCGACCGACAACGGCCCGGGCGCAGGCCGAACGTCCACCGCGAGCGAGCCCGCCGGATGGAAGCTGCACAGGAAGCGGCCGGCCGCGGGTCGATCAAGCGGCACACGCAGCGTCGAACCCGGCGCGACCTCCCACCGATCCACGTGATGCGCAACCACGTCTTCGTTTCTCAGGACGAGGGCGTCCCCCTGGACCGCGCTGAGGTCACCGGGCAGCGCCGGGGCGGCTCCGCCGGCGGCGATTCGGGCCGCCGTGCCGGCCGGGATCGTCAGGACGACGTCGCGATGCGGCCGGATCGGTCCGTCGGAGAACGCAACCCACGACGCCACGTTGAGGCCCGCGGCGAGAGCGACCCCTGCTCCGACCCCGAGGATCAGGTGCCTGATCACCGACGCTCCCTCAGAGCAGGTAGAGCGTCGGGAAGACGACGAGCAGCCACATCGCGTCGACGAACGTCCAGTAGCGGACCGCGGCGGTGATCCCCCAGTGATCGTCGGCCGAGAAGGAGCCGCGCCGCCCGAGCCGGTAGACGAGGATGAGCACCACCAGCCCGCTCAGCAGGTGGCTGACGTGGAGTCCGGTCATCGAGAAGAAGGCCGTCCCGTACGGCGTGCCCGGCCCGAACTCGGCCGACGCCCACTCCATCGCCACGCCGCCGATGAACAGAACACCGAGCACGATCGTCGCCGCCAGCGCGGCCAGGAAGCCGGGCCGATCGCCGGTCCGGATCTTCGTGACCGCTCGGTACGAAAGCAGGCTGCTCAGGAAGAGGTCGACCGTCAGGGCCAGCCCGAGTGGCAGGTTCACCCCTTCGGGACGATCGAGCCCGGCCAGATAGAACCGGGCGACGGCCAGGGTGGAGAAGAGCATCGACTCCGATGCGATGAACAGCCACAGTCCGAGTCGATCGATCGCCGGCTTGGCCGGATGCGGCGCATGGGCCTCGTGAACCACGAGGGCGGCACCCGCGCCGCCACCGGCCGGTGTCGCCAGCGCGGTCATCGCGTGCCCTCCGTCAGCGTGCCGGTCGCGCCGACGCCCGGCAGGACGGCGTGGACCGAGCCGGGCACTCCATAGTCGTACGGGTGCCCGTCGATCACCGGGTCCGCCACGAAGTTCTCGGGGGGCGGAGGGGACGAGGTCTGCCACTCCAGCGTCCGGGCAGCCCACGGGTTGGCCGGGGCCGGCTCGGCCCGGCGGGCGAGCAGGGTCCGGGCCATGTTCCACAGGAACGGCAGGAAGCTGATCCCGAGGAAGAAGCCGAACAGACTGGTCACGAGGTTCGGTCCCTGGAGGTCGATCGGATAGGTGAAGATCCGGCGATTCATCCCGTGGAGTCCCACCCAGAACATCGCGAGGAAGGTCGCGTTAAAGCCGAGGAACATCAGCCAGAAATGGGCCTTGGCCCAGCGCTCGCTGTACATGCGGCCCGTCATCTTCGGGAACCAGTAGTAGAGCCCGGCGAAGAGGGCGAAGATCTCGCCACCGATGATCGTGTAGTGGAAGTGAGCCACGACGAAGTACGTGTCGTGGAGGCCGATGTCGGTCGGCACATCCGCCAGGAAGATCCCGGTCACCCCGCCGATGAGAAAGTTGAACACCATCCCGAGAGCGAACAGCATCGGTGCCCGGAGCCAGAGCCGGCCCATCCACAACGTCCCGAGCGCCGAGAGGAAGATCAGGCCGGTCGGAATCGAGATCAGCTCCGTGGAGACGAGGATCGGTGCGAGCAGCTGGCCCGGCATGCCGGCCACGAACATGTGATGCGCCCAGACGATGCCGCTCAGGCCGAGGATGCCGAGGAAGCCGGCGACCGCCCAGCGGTACGCGAACAGGGGCTTGCGGCTGAAGTGGGTGATGACCTCCAGGGCGAGCCCGAACCCGGGCATCACGAAGATGTAGACGGCCGGGTGGGAGTAGAACCAGAAGATGTGCTGGTAGAGGAGTGGCGCACCGCCCGCGGCGGCCTCGAAGAACGACGTCCCGGCGATCCGGTCGAGGAGGACCATCATCAGCGCCGCCGCGAGGAACTGGGTGAAGATCAGGGCGATCCACGACGTGGCGAAGACCCCCCACACGAAGATCGGCAGCCGGCCCCACGTCATCCCCGGCGCCCGCATGTGGATGATCGTGACCAGGAAGTTCAGGCCGCCCAGGATCGACGACAGCCCGAACGTGATGATCGCCAGGTTGAACAGCACCTGGCCGCTCGCGTTCCGCACGCTCAGGGGCGGGTAGGCGGTCCAGCCCGAGTCCCAGCCGCCGAACGCGAGCGACAGGAGAAGCAGCACGGCGACCGGCGGGACGAGCCAGTAGCTGAGCGCGTTCAGGCGCGGGAAGGCCATGTCGCGTGCGCCGATCAGGAGCGGCACGAAGTAGTTGCCGAACCCGCCGACGACCGAGGCGACCGCGACAGCGATCATCACGATGCCGTGGAGGCTCATCACGTTGTTGTAGGCGCCCGCACCGAGCGGCTGGTTGGTCGGGCTCATGAGCTGCCAGCGAATGAGCATCGCCAGCGCCCCGCCCAGGAAGAACAGGCCGAGGAACGTGACCAGGTACTGGATCCCGATGACCTTGTGATCGACGGTGAACGCCAGGTACCGTCGCCAGTCCGTCGGCCCGTCGGCAACGGGACGGCCGAACCATTCCCGCCCCCAGCGCTCCCATAGCCCGACACCGAGCAGCCAGCCCGGCAGGGCGACCGCATAGCCCGCGGTGAAGTTCAATTCGAGCGACCAGGGCTCGAGACCGGCCGCAGCTCTCGCCAGGGACGTCAGGCCGGCGCCGGCGATGAAGCCGACGAGTGCCCAGATCAGGCCGCGAGCGATCGGGATGAGCGCGCTTGCCGGCGTCGGGGGACTGGTGGGAACTGATCGGGCCTCGCCCATCGCCGGGAGATCGTCGCTCACCTTACCTGACCTCCAAGACACCGACCATCTGGGTCGGATGGGCATCGCAGCGGAACAGGTACGCGCCGGCCGGCAGGGCCGGGACGTTGAGAACCTGGGTGATCGGGCCCGCCTCGAGCGGGGTCCGCGCCTGATCGACGAGCGGACCCGTCGCCGACTCGTAGATCGCCACGTTATGGACGATCCCGGCATCCTGGTTGTCGAAGGTGATCGTGATCGGCTTCCCGGCCGGCGCCTCGAGGCGGCCGGTCGAGAACTGGATGTTCCGGGCCGAGAGCGACGACTCGGTGGCACCGGGGACGGGCGTGGCCCCGGCCGGTGGGGCCTTCGGCTGCGCCTTGATCCAGGCATCGAACTCGGCCGCGGGCAGGACCCGGACCGGCAGCATCATCCTCGCGTGGTCGAGCCCGCACAGCTGAGAGCACTGGAGCCGGAAGGTGCGGTCGTCCGCGAACGAGCCGGCCCGGGTCGGGGTGAGGGTGACCTGCGTCGTCTGACCGGGCACTGCGTCGATCCGCATCATGAACGCGGGGACCCAGAAGGAGTGGACGACGTCGAGGCTCGTGATATCGAACGTGACCGTCCGCCCGACCGGCACGACCAGCTCCTGCCCGCCCTGGATCCCCAGATCCGGATACTCGACCTGCCAGGTCCACTGGACGCCGGTCACCTTGACCCGCAGGTCCGGGTTCGAGGCGACCGCGGTGACCTTGGGAAGCTCGATGAGGCCGGGGTAGACCATGATGAGGATCGCCAGGCCTGATGTGATGGCGAACCAGATGATCGGGATGGGGCCGCGACCGTGAAACGTGGCCCCGGCCGCGGTGGGCTCACCGGCGTGGCGGAAGCGGATCACGCTGTAGAGGAGCATGGCCACGACGAAGGTGAAGACCGGCACGGCGATGACGAGCAGCGTGGTGAACGCCCCCCGGATGAGTTCCGCCTTGTCCGAGCCGGGAGCGAGGTTGAGCTCCGCCTGGGCGAGCAGCTCACCGAGGACCGTCAGTCCGAGCCAGAGCAGGCCGACACGCGCGACGTCGCGCCTCATGCGTTTCCCTTCCGTCCCTCTGCCCGGCACATCGCGACGCGGGAGGTCGTGGCGCGCCGGGGGGCATGCGAACCACCGCACTGGGTTGCGGCGTGGATGCGCCGTAGTGTCCGAGCGGCGGCCCGCCAATGCATGGTGCGATCGCACCATTCGCTCCGACCGCAGGCCCTGTGCCGGTCAGATCAGGCGGTGGTGCTGACCCAGAACGACCGCCTCGACCCGACTGCGGGCACCCAGCTTCCGCTCGATGCTGTTGATGTGGTTGCGGGCCGTGAAACGGCTGATCGACAGCGCCTCGGCAATCTCGCCCGTCGTGCGGCCGTCGGCGAGAAGGTGCAGGACCTCGAGCTCGCGTCGGCTGAGGGGGTTGCCAACCGGCGCGACGTCGTCCGGCTCCAGGCTGGCCGGCGAGGCACTCGTCGAGGCCGATCTGGGCCGCAGGAGGTGGATCATGAACGGGCGCTGCTCGGCGCCGGCGGTGGCCAGGACGATGGCGCTCGTCAGGAAGATCCGCTCGCCGTCGCGGGTCCTGGCCACGACGTCGTACGACATCGTGACCCGATTTCGCCGCGCGTTGGCCGCCACGCGACAGTCCCGCCCACAGACCGGATGGCCGTCAGGTTCAGTTCCGGCGATCACCTCGTAGCAGGTCCGTCCGATCGCATCGCCCGCCTCCCAGCCGAGGAGCTCGGTGGCCGCGTCAGACCAGGCCACGACCCGCTGATGCTCGTCGCTGACGAACATCGGCTCCGCGCTTCGAAGGCGCCGGATCCACGCCAGGGCGGTCGTGTCGGCGGGCTGCCTGGGTGACATCGCGAAGTCACACCTCGGGGGCGCTGGATGGGCGGGACATCTGGCCGCACGATCGGCCGGTACCGAGCGTACCCCTCGGTCGGGAGGCCAGCAAGCCGAGATCAGCGCGGGTTCGACCCTCGCCACGCGGCGCGCCTCGTGGTGCTCCACGATGTTCTGAGCAGACCCGGCCGATCGGTCAGCATTCCGGCTCGAGCCCGAGCCCCAGCTGTGGGTTCGGTGCGGCGTCGGGTTCGGCTGTCCGCCCGGTCGTCGGGCGCCGGGGAGGCCGGCGGGAGCGCCGATGCACCGCCACCCCCTCGGCGAGGAGCGGCTCCCCGATGATCGCGGCGAGGCGCTCCGCCAGCGGCCACCAGTCGTACGTGTCGGTGACGGCGGAGGCGGAGATCGTCACGAGGCGATCGGGACGCACGAGCCGGGGCAGGAGATCGTCGAGGATCGCCTCGATCTCGTCGCGGAACGCGTCGCTCGTGCTTCTCGTCCCGTCGGGGCGGAGGGCGATGTCGGGCGTGAGGCGGACGACGAGGTCGTACGTCGTCGACCAGGCCCGGATGAGCGGCTCGACGTCGAACCGGTCGCGCATCGCGCACGCCCGCAGGTAGTAGGCGAAGTTGTCGACGACGCCGCGGTCGGTCACGAGGACCTCGGCCTTCGGCGCGAGCTCGAGCTCCTGGCGGATCTGCGAGACGAGGACCCAGAGCTGCGCCTCGCCGGTCGCCCCCTCGTTGATCCCGAGCGGGTTGTCGCGGACGACCTCCCGCCCGTATTCGACCGAGCGACCGGCTCGCTGGATCGTGCCCGCGAACGCGTGGGCGGCGGTCGTCTTGCGGATCCCGTGCGAGCCGACGAAGGCGATCTTCGCCGGCCGTGCCCAGCGGGTCACGGGCTCAGCCTCGGCCCAGGGGCAGCCCAAGCCCGACGAGGCCGTCGACGACGTACTGCACCGCCAGCGCGGCGAGGACGAGCCCCAGGACGCGGGTTACCACGTTGATCCCGGTCTGGCCGAGGAAGCGGGTGAAGTGGGCGGAGACGCGCAGGAAGAGGTAGGCGACGAGGAGCACGAGTCCGGCCATCGCCAGCACGAGTCCGAACGGCCCGGGCTCGCCGCGCGTCTCGCTGGCGAGGATGAGGATGCTCGCCAGGGCACCCGGCCCGGCGATCAGCGGGATCGCCAGCGGGAAGACCGAGACGTCCTCCCGGGCGCGGGCCTCGGCCTCCTCCTCCGCGGTCTCGCGTCGCAGCTGGGCGAAGACCATGTCGACCGCGATCCGGAAGAGGAGCAGCCCGCCCGCGATCTGGAGTGCCGCGACGCTGATCCCCAGGTAGGCGAGGAGCGGGCCGCCCGCCACGGCGAAGAAGAGCAGGACGGCGGCGGCGATGAGGACCGCCCGCCGGGCGATCGTCGCCTGCTCGGCCGGGGTGCGGCCGCCGGTGAGCGTGGCGAACCACGGCACGAGGCCGACCGGGTCGATGACGACGAAGAGCGTCAGGAGGGCCTTGACGCCGAACTCGACGATCACGACCCCGGGAGCTCCGGTGGGCGACGGGCCACCAACCAGCGCTGGCGAAGGAACGGCTGGAGCGAGCTGGCGATCAGCAGCAGCCAGAACAGGTCGATGATGCTCATCGCGGATCTCCTCCGGCGCTCGTGCGCTCGAGGCTAGCACACGCGGCTCGCGGCCGGGACTCGCCCCGGCTCGCGGTCCCGGCGCGACCGCACTCGAGCGTCATCTCTGTCTCAGGAGCGTGGTCGCCATGCGGACGAACTCGGCGGCCTGGTCGACGGTCTCACCGGTGATCTCCGGTTCAACCTCGGTCAGCGGGTCGTAGTCGGCCAGCAGTCGCAGGTCGAAGGCATCGAGCAGCCAGCGGTGCAGTCGTGGATCCAGCCGGCGAGTCCGCGCGAACCGCTCGCCGAACGCGGCGTGGACGGCTTGATGGCGGCGACCGACCTCGGGTGTCCCGGCGACGAGGGCCCACGCCGCGAAGAACATCGCGTAGTAGGCACGGTTGGCGGCGGTCCGGCCATCCGAGCCGGAGGCGGCCAGTCTGGCCGCCTCGACGGCCTCGGACGCTCGTTCGAGAAGACGCGCCTGGAGGGGCGTCACACCGGCACCGCGTCCGCCGTAACCGCCCGCAGGAACGGCCGATCGCGTGTCCGCCACGAGGATTCCGACGTCAGGACGCGGCTGATCGACAGACCGCTCGCGAGCGACAGGTCCGACACCGCGTCGCTCGACAGGCGCAGGTCACGGCCGTACGCCTCGATCTTGTCGAGGACGATCAGGACGTCCACGTCGGAGCCCCGATCGTGGTCGCCGCGCGCCCGGGAGCCATAGAGGTAGACACCCCGGAGCCGCTCTCCGTACGCCTCGGCAAGTCGGTGGGCGAGGACCCTGACGATCGCGAGCCCGAGGGGGTCGGGGCGAGGCGACCCTGACCGAGCGGCGCCTGAAGGGTGATCGGGTGCACCGTACAGGGCGGGCGCCTCGGCGACGGGGCCGGGCTCCGGTACCGGTTTGGCCTGGAAGTAGACCTGGCGACCCTCGACGGACCGTTCGACCAGGTCGGCCGCAAGCAGCCTGCTCAGCTCGCGGCTCGCCTCCGCCGCCGACTTACTCGACATCTTGTATTACCTCGAGGTCGCCGGTATCCCACTCGAACCGGCGGTGCCAGTCGCGCTCCAGCGCCTTCACGCATACGAAGCAGAGCCCGAGTCTGGTGTCGTCTCGGTCGTGTCGGTACGGAACGCCACGTCTGCGTCTTCCGCAGTTGTCGCAGGCGAACGTCATCGCGCAGTGATACCCGCGGTGGTCGCGATTGAGAGTGCACGACTCGCCTCTCGTCCCGCGAACAGAGTGATAGCAGAAGTCTCGGAGGTCTGGACCGACGACCTGGAACCAGTCGTCGCCGCGACGTTCCCAGTACCAGTCGATGCCCTCGACACCCTCGAGCTCGTCCTCGTGACTCACGACTTGATCTCCTCGATGTCGACGCGGATCTGCAGACGGATCTGCGACCGGTTCGTGTGCGACTGCACGAGAACCAGCCGTCCGGGTCCGCCCTCGTGCGTCGGATCGACCGAGACGATGACGTGTCCGTCCGACTCCTAGCCGAGAACTCGCGTACGCCCGACCTCGACGAGAGCGTCGAGATACGAGCCCGCTGCGACCGCGAAGGCCGGCCCCCGGTCGAGGGCCAGGAAGAGGACGACCGGCCCGGAGGTGAGCGGCAGCGAGACGATCCAGCCCCCGACGGTCGGACCCCAGCGTCGCGCGCCGAGGCTCGCCCCGCCGATGAGGACGGGCGTCAGGACGAGCTTGAGCACGAGGAAGCCCACACCGGGAGGCTAGCACCTGGCGGCCG
>JAJYXX010000019.1 GCA_021801545.1 Chloroflexota bacterium
ACCAGGGCAACGTCTCGTCGAGTCTCGTCCGGGTCGGCGAGCTGTTCCGGGACGCGGTCCGGCTGAACGCGGCCGGCGCGATCCTCGTCCACAACCATCCGAGCGGCGACCCCACGCCGAGTCCGGACGACCTCCACCTGACCGCCGAGGCGCTCGCTGCCGGCCGGCTCCTCGACATCGAGCTGCTCGATCACCTCGTCATCGGCCACGACGCGTTCGTCTCGCTCCGTGACCGGGGCGTCGCGTTCGACCGGGCCGGCCCGAAGGCGTCGTAGGCCGGGCAGGGTGGTGCTCGTGTGCACCGTTTCACACGGCGGATGCTGGACGGCGCCGGGGTGGCCGGTGCAGACTCTGGTCCCGATCCCGGAGGACCCGCTCCAGCCCAAGAGGAGCCGCCGATGCTCCGCTCTCGCCGGTTCGGCCGGTCGCTTCGCCCGCTCGCCGCCGTAGCGGTCCTCGTCCTGCTCATCGGCTCGTCGCCCGTCGCCGCCGGAGGCGGCCGGTCGCTCGGCCCGGTCGCGCTCGGCTTCCCGGCCGGTGACGACTGGGAGCCCGCGATCGCCGCCGACCGTTTCGGCCATGTCTACGCACTCTGGACGCACTACGGCGACGACGCCGCTTGCCCGGGCTGCGCCAGCCCGCACATGGAGCTCCAGATCTCGGCCGACGCCGGGCGGAGCTGGTCGACGCCGCGGCCGCTCGCTCCCTCGGCCGAGCGCCAGGACGACCCGCAGATCGTCGTCGACCCGGTCGACGGACGCACCGTCTATGCCGCGTTCATGCAGGGCGGCCAGGCGAGCGAGTACGTCGCCCGGTCCGACGACTTCGGGGCCTCCTGGGCGCCGGTCCTCGTCGAACCGCTGCAGCGCGGCACGGACAAGGACACGCTCACCGCCCGCGGCAATGATGTCTATCTCGTCTACCACACCCAGCAGAAGATCTACGCCTCGATCTCTCACGACCGGGGCGCCACGTGGACGCTCGGGCAGCCGATCGACAACACGAACTCGAAGTACGGCGTCTCGCTTCCCAGCGGCGGCGCGATCGACTCGCACGGGACCGTCTACTACGCCTGGAACGGGGTGAACCGGCCGGGACAGGCGAAGGGCACGATCAACCTCTACGTCACGAGGTCGACCGACGGCGGGCTGACCTGGACGACGTCGCGGGTCGACGTCTCGCAGGCGGCCGCCCCCTGCGACTGCGGCGGCTGGGACTGGTGGGGTTCCCAGATGGCCCTGGCCGTCGATGGCCGCGACCGCGTCTACATCCTGTGGAACGCCAACCGGGAGCAGTACGCCCCGACGCGTCTCTACCTCGCCCGCTCGCTCGACGGTGGCGCCAGCTGGGTGGATCGCCAGGACGTCTCGCTCGCCCCGGCCGGGACGAACAACGTCTTTCCGGCGATCGCCGCGACCGGCGACGGCGACGTGCGGATCGCCTGGCAGGACGACCGCAACGGCCATGATGCAGGCAGCAACGACCCGGATGCGCGCTGGAACACCTGGTACCGGACGTCGCGCGACGGCGGGCTGAGCTGGTCGGCCGAGACGCAGCTGTCGCGCTACGTGGCTGGCTACGCGTACAAACTCGCCACCCCGAAGGACGGCTACCTCCAGCCGTACGGCGACTACTTCGAGCTCGACATCGACGGCTCGGGCCGGACACATGCCCTGTGGGGAGAGGGGAACAGCTACATCGGCCCGGGCAACGTCTGGTACGCGCGGCCCTGAGCGGACGAGGCTGACCGGGCGGCCTGAGCGGGCGAGGCCGACGAGGCGGCCGCCTCCTCGACTTCGGGCGGGTGGGCGGTATGACAAGGTCGCCCACTTGCCGGAACTGCGCTTCTCCCCGACTTCGGGCGGGTGGGCGGTATACTGCTCGGGCTCTGCCTGTCGCTCATCGCCGCGCGCCCCGCGATCGATCGCCCCGGCCCGCCGCGCCACCACGAAGGACCCTCGTCTCTGATGCTGGACCGCTTCCTCGGCCTGTTCTCCCGCGACATCGGGATCGACCTCGGGACCGCGAACACGCTCGTCTGGGTCCGCAGTCGAGGCATCGTGATGAGCGAACCGAGCGTCGTCGCGATCGAGGCCAAGACGAAGAAGGTCCTCGCCATCGGCGCCGAGGCGAAGCGGATGGTCGGCCGGACGCCGGCCAACATCATCGCCATCCGCCCCCTCCGCGACGGGGTGATCAGCGACTTCGACGTCACCGAGCAGATGATCAAGTACTTCGTCACCCGGGTCCACGATCGGATCGGGCTGATTCCCCGGCCGCGGATGCTGCTCGGCATCCCGTCGGGCGTCACCGAGGTCGAGAAGCGGGCTGTCCGAGACGCGGCCCTGAACGCCGGTGCCCGCTGGGCGCGCCTGATCGAGGAGCCGATGGCGGCCGCGATCGGGGCCGGCCTGCCGGTCAGCGAGCCCTCGGGCAGCCTGATCGTCGACATCGGCGGCGGCACGACCGAGGTCGCGGTCATCAGCCTCGGCGGGATCGTCGTCAGCCGGAGCATCCGGATCGGCGGCGACGAGATGGACCAGGACATCGTGTCGTTCGCCCGCCGCGAGTACAATCTCTTCCTCGGCGAGCGGACCGCGGAGGACATCAAGATCGCGATCGCCTCAGCCTACCCGGGCGAATGGGACGCCCAGCGGGTGACGCTCCGCGGCCGCGACCTCCTGACCGGCCTGCCGCGCAGCGTCGAGGTCGGCGCCGAGCAGATCCGCGAGGCGATCGAGCCGTCCGTCCAGCAGATCGTCGACACGATCAAGGACACGATCGAGGAGACGCCGCCCGAGCTCGTCGCCGACATCATGGACCAGGGGATCGTCCTCGCCGGCGGCGGCGCCCTCCTCGCCGGTCTCGACCGGCGGGTCGCCGAGGCGACCCAGATGCCGGTCCACGTCGCCGACGATCCGCTCACCTGTGTCGCCCGCGGGACGGGGGTCGTCCTCGAGGAGCTCGATTCGATGTCCCGGGTCCTCGTCGCCGACACGTACTCGCGACCGCCGCGCTAGGTCGGAGCCCGCACGTGGCCTCCGGGATCGGTCCGATCGACGGCTTCTTCGGCACCCGCCGCGCCCGGCGGCGCGGACTCGCCTACGCGCTCCTCCTCGCGCTCTCGGTGCTCCTCATGGCCTTCTCCTCGAGCGCCCCGATCGTCGAGCTCCAGAAGGGGATCGGGTTCGCCTTCCGCCCGATCCAGTCCGCGATCACCGATCTCGCCCGCGAGGTGGGCTCGATCGCCGGGGCGGTGACCGAGATCGACCAGCTGCGCCGGGCGAACGAGACGCTCCAGCTCGACAACCGGCGCCTGGCGGCCGAGAACGCGCGCCTGGCCGAGATCAAGCGCGAGAACGAGCTCCTGACCGCCCTCCTCCAGCTCCGGGGCGGGATCGAGTACCAGACCGTGGCGGCCTCGGTGATCGGCCGCGAGTCGTCGGAGTTCCGGCGCGTCGTCTCGATCGACGCCGGCACCGACCGGGGGCTGAAGGTCGGTGACGTCGTCATCGCCGCCGGCGGGGCGCTGGCGGGGCGGGTGATCGAGGTCGGAGCGAACTTCGCCAACGTCCTGCTCATCAACGACACGAGTTCGACCGTGATCGGCCAGGTCCAGTCGAGCGCGGCGACCGGCGAGGTGATTGGTCAACTGGGTGGCGTCCTGATCATGCAGAACATCGACTCGACCGAGCGGATCAGGATCGGCGAGGAGGTCGTGACGGCCGGCATCGAGCTCGGCAACGGGGTCCGCTCGCTCTACCCGAAGGGGCTCCTGATCGGCCAGGTCGTCGACGTCACGCGCGACGCGAACGCCGTCGTCCAGACCGCCTACCTCCAGCCGGCGGTCGAGCTCGACAAGCTCGAATACGTCCTCGTCATCACCGACTACCAGGGCGGCCTGCCCGATCCGGCCCGCCAGCCGACGAACGTGACGAACCCGGACGGCACGCTGCCCGACACGGAGCAGCCGTTCGTGACGCCCGGGCCGAGCGGCACGCAGCCGCCGTCGGCGACGCCGCTCGTCCTCCCGACCCCGACGACCGCCCCGTAGCCCGAGCCGGTGGGCGCGGGCGATGTCCCGGCTGGTAGGCTAGGCCGCGATGAAGGGGATCGTCCTCGCCGGCGGAACCGCGACGCGTCTCCACCCGCTCACGATCGTCACGAACAAGCACCTCCTGCCGATCTACGACCGGCCGATGATCTACTACCCGATCGAGACGCTGGCCGGGATGGGGATCCGGGAGGTGATGGTCGTCGTGGGCGGCAAGAGCGTGGGCGACGTCGTCGAGTTGCTCGCCGACGGTGCCCACTTCGGGCTCGACCTCACGTATCGCTATCAGCGCGGCGCGCTCGGCATCGCCCACGCGATCGGGCTCGCCCGCGACTTCGTCGGCGACGAACCGTTCTGCGTCGTGCTCGGCGACAACATCCTGCGCGGCCCGGCCCTCGACGGGCTCGCCCGCGAGTTCGAGGCCGGCCCGTGGGGCGCTGGCACGCTCCTCTATCGCGTGCCGGACCCGGAGCGGTTCGGGGTCGCCGAGTTCGACGCGGATGGCAACATCATCGGGTTCGAGGAGAAGCCGGCCCACCCGAAGAGCGACCTCATCCCGATCGGGGTCTACTTCCTGCGCCCCGAGGCGTTCGACGTCATCGACCGGCTCGCCCCGTCCGGGCGCGGCGAGTTCGAGATCACCGACGTCCTCAACCACTACATCCCGGGGCGGCGCCTCTACATCCGGATCTACGACGGCCACTGGGCCGACGCGGGCACGGTCGCCTCGCTCCTGCGGGCCGCCGAGCTCGCCCGTGACGACGACGAGCACGGGTGCCTCCGCCCGCCCACCCAGCGTCCGGCCCGATGAGCGAGCGTCCGGGCGGTGCGGCCACCGACCAGGCCGCCGTCGACCCGCCTGCCCCGGTCGACGCTCTCCGCGGCCCCGGTGCCGATGCCCTACCGCCCGCGCCGCACCTGCTCGTCACCGGCGGTGCCGGCTTCATCGGCTCCTGCTTCGTGCGCCAGATTCTCGCCCGTGGTGACGGGACGCGAATCACCGTTCTCGACAAGCTGACCTACGCGGGCGACCGGGCGAACCTCGCCCCGGTCGAGGCAGACCCGACCCAGGCCGCCCGGTTCCGGTTCGTGCGAGGCGACATCGCCGACCCGACGGTCGTCGATCCGCTCGTCGGCGACGTGGACGCGGTCGTGAACTTCGCCGCCGAGTCGCACGTCGATCGCTCGATCCTCGGCCCGGAGGCGTTCCTGCGGACCGGCGTCATCGGTGTCCACGTGCTGCTCGAAGCGTGCCGCCGGGAGGCCGAACGGGCGGCGGCCGGGACGCGCCCGGGTCCGCGCCGCCGGCTGCGCCGGGCGCCGCGCTTCCTCCAGGTCTCGACCGACGAGGTGTACGGCTCGGTGCCGGTCGGCCACTCGCACGAGGACGATCGGCTCGACCCACGCTCCCCGTACGCGGCGGCGAAGGCGGCCGGCGAGCTCCTCGTGCGCAGCTACGTCGTCACGTACGGGCTCGATGCCGTGATCACCCGCGGCTCGAACACGTACGGTCCGTACCAGCATCCCGAGAAGCTGATCCCGCTCTTCATCACGAACGCCCTCGATGGCCAGCCGCTCCCGCTCTACGGTGACGGTCTCCAGCGGCGCGACTGGCTGCACGTCACCGACCATGCCGGCGCGATCGAGCACGTCCTGCACCACGGGGCGAGCGGCGAGACGTACAACATCCCGGGCGCGGCGGAACGTGCGAACCGCGACGTCGTGGCGGCGCTCCTCGCCCGGCTCGGCAAGCCCTGGTCGCTCGTTCGCCGGGTGGAGGATCGCCCGGGCCACGACCGGCGCTACGCGATGGACGGTTCGAAGCTCGCGGGGCTCGGCTGGCGGAACCGGGTCTCGTTCGAGGAAGGGCTCGCCGCGACCGTCGACTGGTTCCGGGCCAACGAGCAGTGGTGGCGCTCGATCAGGACGGGCGACTGGGATTCCTACTACGAGCGCCAGTACGGGGCCCGGCTGGCCCATGGCCTGCCCGCCGCCGACATCGCGTCCGGCCCGGGCCCGAACGAGGGGCGCTAGGTGCGGGTCGCGGTGACGGGGGCCGCCGGGCGGCTCGGGCGGGCGCTCGTCGACGCCCTCGGCGCCGCACCGTTCACAGGCCTCTCCGGCCCGCTCGCCTGGACGCGGGCGGTGTTCGACCTCGATCACCCGGCGTCGATCGCTGATCTGCTCGAGCGCGACCGCCCCGAGGTCGTCGTCCACGCCGCCGCCTGGACCGACGTCGACGGCTGCGCCCGGGAGCCCGAGCTGGCGATGCGCCGGAACGCCGAGGCGACCCGGCTGCTCGCCGAGGCCTGCGCCGCGCGGGGCCTGGACCTGGTCGTCGTCTCCACCAACGAGGTGTTCGACGGCCGCCGGACCGACGGCTTCGGCTACCGCCCCGGCGACGAACCGCACCCGCTCAACCCGTACGGGTTGAGCAAGCTCGCCGGCGAGGAGGCCGCCCGGCGCGCGTACCAGGCGCTCGCCGGACCGGCCCAGGTCGCGATCGTTCGGACCGCCTGGCTGTTCGGCCCCGGCGCACCGGACTTCCCTTCGAAGATCCTCGCCGCGGCGGAGCGCGCGCTGGCGTCGGGCGAGCCGCTCCGGGTCGTGGCCGATGAATGGGGGAACCCGACCTACGTCGTCGACCTGGCCGAGGCGATCGTCGAGCTCCTCGGCTCCGGCGAGTTCGCCGGCACCCATCACGTGGTGAACGCGCTCGCCGCGACGCGGGCCGACTGGGCGCGCGACGTCGTCGCCCGGGCCGGGCTCGGCGTCGAGGTCGTCGGCGTCCCCGGCGCGAGCTGGCCACGGGCGTCGAGCCCCCCGCACTGGGGCGTCCTCGAGGCGACGCCGCTGCCCTCCGGGGAACCGCTCCGTCCGTGGCGTGACGCGATGGCCGACTACGCGCCGCTCCTCCTGCGGGCTCGGGCCGCGAGCCGATGACGCCCGGGAGCCGCGAGCCGATGACGCCCGAGGGCCGCGAGCCGGGGCTCGAGCGCGCCCGCTCCTCGCTGCCCGGCGTCCGTTTCGGGGTGATCGCCCGCCACGCCGATCGACGCGGCTCGTTCCGCGAGCTGTGGCGGGCGAGCCGGGAGCCGGACCTCGACCCGTCACTCACCGGCGCATCGGGCGCACGGTTCGTCCAGGCGAACCTGTCGACCTCGGCGGCCGGCGTCCTGCGCGGGCTCCACCTCCATCGCCGCCAGCTCGATTACTGGATCGTCGCGGCGGGACGGGCGTTCGGCGCCCTCGTCGACGTCCGGCCGCTCCTCGACGGCAGCGGGCCGCGCGCGCTCGTCGAGACCCGCGAGCTGGCCGCCGACGAGACGGTCGTCATCCCGGCCGGCGTCGCCCACGGCTTTCTCGCCCTCGAGCCGCTCGAGCTCCTCTATCTGGTGACGAACGAGTACGACGGGAGCGACGAGCTTGGCTTCGCCTGGGACGACCCGATCGTCGGGGTGCCCTGGCCGCGCCTCGAGACGACGCCCGACGGCCGCCCGATCCTCTCCGACCGCGATCTCGCGAACCCGCCGCTCTCCGACCTGGTGGCCCGGCTCCGAGGGTAGACCCGGAGATCCGGCCGGTCCCCGAGCGGCCTGGACCGCACCACAGCGCCCCCGATCGATCCGCGCCGGTGACGAAGGGGCTACGGAGGCCGGGACCATGGCGCGATTGAGCCGGGCCGCCACGACCGCGACTCTTGACTGGCACAGCAGCGCCGCCCTCGCCGTTGCCCGCCGCTCACCGGCTGGCGGGGGAGGGAGCCAGCGGGAGATCACCCTTGCCTCGGACGACCCTCGCCACCCTCTTCAGCCTCCTTGCGCTCGTCGGCGCCCTCGTCGCGCCGGGTGCGTCGGTCGCGGGGGCCGGGTCGGCGCCCAAGGTCGTCGTCATCGTCGGCCCGGCCGGCAGCATGACCGCCTCCTACCAGGCCGATGCCGATGCCGCCGCAGCGGCCGCGCTCCAGTACACCCCGAACGTCATCAAGGTCTACACGCCGAACGCCACCTGGGAGGCCGTGAAGGCGGCGATCCAGGGCGCCTCGGTCGTCATCTACATGGGTCACGGCAACGGGTTCCCGAGCCCCTACCGGACGGCGCCCTGGCCGCTCTCACAGAATGGGCTCGGCCTGAACCCGACCGCCGGCGGCGACAACTCGACGACCCGGTACTACGGCGAGTCGTACCTCGCCAGCGACGTCCGCCTCGCCGCGAACGCGGTCGTCTTCCTCCACCACCTGTGCTACGCGTCGGGCAACTCGGAGCCCGGACGAGGCGAACCGACCCTCGTGGTCGCCCAGCAGCGGATCGACAACTACGGTGCCGGCTGGTTGCAGACCGGGGCCCGGGCGGTTCTCGCCGATGCCCACTACGGCGCCGCGTACTACGTGAACGCGCTGTTCACGACGAGCCAGACGATCGACGCGGTCTGGCGCGGCGCACCCGGGGCGCGGGGCAACTACCTGGCGTTCTCGAGCTCGCGCACGCCCGGTGCTCTCGGGCAGCTGGACCCCGAGACCCCGACGAGCGGCTTCTACCGCTCGCTGATCGGTGACCCGACCCTCTCGACGAGCGCGATCACCGGTGGGGCCGGAGTCACCGGCGCCCTCTTCGGCGCGCCGACGAGCGGCGACCCGGCGACGGTCGATGGCACCGCGC
>JAJYXX010000095.1:0-6334 GCA_021801545.1 Chloroflexota bacterium
TGGACGGGGCCCGGATCGTCCAGACGACCGGCCAGAGCGGGAACCCGTTCGATCGCCACTACGGCGACCTCGTCGGTCCCTGGGCGCGCGGCGAGACGGTGCCCCTGCCGTTCAGCCGGGCGGCGGTCGAGGCGAGTGCCGCCGCCACGCTCACCCTGGCGCCCTGAGCTTGCCGGGGCACCTGCCGGTCGCGCTCGGCTACTCGTTCACCTCGAGCGGGCCCTCGGGGACCTCGATCAGGACCCGGCCGTCCTCGACGACGACCGGATAGCGGACGAGCGGGAGTTCCGCTGGCGGGTCGAGCGCCTCGCCACTCGCCAGATCGAAGCGCGACAGGTGGAGCGCACAGGTCAGCGAGCCTCGCGTCAGGAACCCCTTGTCGAGCTCGAAGTACTGGTGGCTGCAGACCCCCTGGAACGCCCGCAGCTCACCCTCGACGTTGACCACGAGGACCGGCTCGGTGCCGCTCGCCCAGGCCATCTTCATCGTCCCGGGCGGCACCTCGTCCACCCCGAGCAGGTCGATCCGGCGGGTCACCTCTGTCGCGACTCCACGGACGATGGCCGGGCAGCGAGGCGAGCCTCGACCGAAGGTCGAGCCGAGCCTCGCGGAGGGGGTGACGCGGGGCGCAATGCCGGTCGGAAGCGGCCGTCAGCGGAGCGCAGGCCGCGTAGACCGGCGTTCGCCCCGCGGCAGGACCCCATTCGCACCCTGCCTCAGGCCACCGCGGGGCGCCGGCCGGCGGCCCACTTCTGCTCGAGCAGCTCGCGCAGCCGATCCTGCGCCGAAGCGAGCGGCACCCGCGCCACGACCGGCTCGAGGAAGCCGAGCACGATGAACTTGCGCGCCTCGTCCGGCGGGATCCCGCGCGTCTCGAGGTAGAACAGCTGGGTCTCGTCGATCGGGCCGACCGACGACGAATGGGCCGCCCGCCGGCAGTCGGGCTGGTCGATCTCGAGGCTCGGGATCGCGACCGCCCGCGCCTGCTTCGAGAGGTTCATGCCGAACTCGCCGAGGAAGCTGTCCGTGCCGACCGCCGACTTCTCGATCGTGATCAGGCCCTTCATGTAGCTGCGCGCCGCGTCGAGGAGGGCGCCCTTGCTCAGCAGGTTGCCGGTCGTGTCGCGGCCGACATGCCGCGTGTACGACGTGAGGTCGAACAGCTGGTCGTCCGAGCCGAACACGATCTCGACCTGCTCCACCGAACTGTGGTCGCCGACGAGCCGGTTGTCGACACGGCTGCGGACCAGCCGGCTGCCGAGCTGGGCGAGGGCCCAGTGGAGCGACGCCCCCTCCCCCACCGCAGCCTGGCGGTGCTGGAAGGACACCTGCCCGCGGCCGAAGTCCTGGAGACTCGCCATCGCCAGGTTCGAGCCTCGTCCCAGCAGCACCTCCGTCGTCCCGGCGAAAAGCGACTGGCCGGCGCCCGCGATGGCTGGTTTCGATGCCACCTGCTCCTCGACGATCGTCGCCCCGGAGTCCTCGCCGAGCGAGACGATCGTTCGGCTGATGAGCGCCCGATTCGGGGCGCCGAGCGCCCAGCGGACGACGATCGGTCGCTCGACGCGGACGCCGTCGGGCACGTGCAAGACGACGCCCTGACTCCAGAAGGCCCGCGTCAGCTGGGCCAGCTTGTCGGAATCCGGCAGCGTCACGCCGCCCTCGAGGATCGACCGGACGAGCTCGGGGTTCCGTCGCAGGACACCACCCAGGGTGTCGAAGACGACCCCGGCATGGACGAGCTCGGGAGCCAGGGCGAGGATCGGTACCGCATCCTCGCGGATCTCGACGAGGCCGGAGGCCCCGTCCGGGATCCGGGCCGGATCGGTCGCATCGGCCGAGGCGTCCCACTGCGGCGCTTCGTGGGGTTGAACGTCGCCGAGACGCGCGGACCGCAGGTCGACGTACGTCGTGTACAGCTGGTTCGTCTCGATCGGCAGCTCGGCGAACCGGGCGAGTGCCGCCAGGCGGTCGGCCTGGAGCCAGCCGGGCTCGGCGCACGCTTCAGACGCCCGACGGACGGCGGCTTCGTCGGCGAAGGAGAGCGTGAGATCCGTGGGCGCCTGGCGCGGCGCCCGGGCACCTGACGCCGGGGTTGTCTCGGCGGGGGCCGTCATCCGAGCGACCCCTCCATCTCGAGCTTGACGAGCCGGTTGAACTCGATCGCGTACTCCATCGGGAGCTCCTTGGTGAAGACCTCGAGGAACCCCTGAACGATCAGGTTCTGCGCCTCGTTCTCGGTCAGCCCGCGGCTCATGAGGTAGAAGATCTGGTCGGCGCTGATCTTTCCGACGGTGGCCTCGTGGGTCATCGTCGTGTCGTCTTCCTGAATGTCGATGTAGGGGTACGTGTCGCTCCGGCTGATGTCGTCGAGCATGAGCGCGTCGCAGCGCACGCTCGCGACCGCCCCCGTCGCACCCGGCGCGACCTTCAGCGTGCCGCGGTATGTCGCCCGCCCGCCGTCCTTGGAGACCGACTTCGAGACGATCCGGCTCCGCGTGTTCGACGCCAGGTGGATCGCCTTGGCGCCGGTGTCCTGGTGCTGGTCCCGGCCGGCGACGGCGACCGAGATGATGTCGGCGGTGGCGCCTTCGCCGCGCAGATAGATGCTCGGGTACTTGACCGTCTTGCGCGACCCGGTGTTCGCATCGATCCACTCGACGGTCGCGTTCTCGTGGGCGTGGGCGCGCTTCGTGACGAGGTTGTAGACGTCGTTCGACCAGTTCTGGATCGTCGTGTAGCGGACCTTCGAACCGGGCAGCGCGATCACCTCGACGACCGCGGCGTGGAGCGAATCGGTGGCATATATGGGGGCCGTACACCCCTCTATATAGTGCACTTTGGCATTTTCATCCACGATAATCAGCGTCCGTTCGAACTGGCCGGTGTTCTCGGCGTTGATCCGGAAGTAGGCCTGGAGCGGGAGCGGGACCTCGACGCCCTTGGGGACGTAGACGAACGACCCGCCCGACCAGACCGCGCTGTTCAGCGCGGCGAACTTGTTGTCCTCGGGCGGGACGACCGTGCCGAAGTAGCGCTGGAAGATCTCCGGGTACTCGATCAGGGCCTGGTCGGTGCCCATGAAGACGACACCGATCTTCGACAGCTCCTCGCGGACCGAGTGGTAGACGACCTCGCTGTCGTACTGGGCGCCGACGCCGGCCAGGAACTTGCGCTCCGCCTCGGGAATCCCGAGCCGCTCGAACGTCTGCTTGATCTTCTCCGGGACGTCGTCCCAGGACTTCTCCTCCCGCTCGGAGGGCTTGCGGTAGTAGACGATCCGGTCGAAATCGATCGCATCGAGCCCCTCGGTCCACATCGGCATCGGCCGCTGGAGGAAGTGCTCGTAGGCGCGCAGGCGGAAGCGGCGCATCCACTCCGGCTCGCCCTTGATCGCGCTGATCTCCTCGACCGTTTCGCGACTGAGGCCGCGCTTCGTCTCGGTGAGGTAGACGATCTCGTCCTTGAAGTCGAACTTCGAGCGGTCGTTGTCGACGATCGGCCGGGTCGCGGTCATCGGATCTCCTGGAGGGCGTCGAGCGATGTTCGGGAGCAAGGACTGGCTCGCCTAATCCCGAGTGACATTATCGGAATTGGCGGGCGAACCGTCAACGACTCCACCCGAGGCACCGGCGAGCCGGCGCCGGAGCCTATCAGTCGAGGCCGGCCGGCAGGGTCAGGTTGTCGGCTGCGAGGACGCCGCTCACCTGACCGACTGAGATGCCGGTCGCGGCAAGCTTCGCCGGACCGAGGGTAACGAGCACCCGCTGCTCGAGGCCACCGGTGACGCCGATCGAGGCGACGCCGTCGCGGATCCGGCGGATGGACGCAGGCCCGTCCGCTACCATCCGTCCGGTGAGCCCGCCCCTTCGGATCGATCTCCCGACCGCCCGCCGCTTCCTCGTCCTGCGCCACCTGCTCGCCCCGCCGCGCTCGCTGCCGGCCGAGCCCGAGAGCGTCATGGCCGTCGTCGAGCGCCTCGGCTCGCTCCAGTTCGACCCACTCGAGGTGGCGGGGCGGAACCACGACCTCGTCCTCCTCGCCCGGATCGCGGGCTACCGGCGCGAATGGACGGATGCGCTGCTCTACCGCGAGCGCCGGCTGTTCGAGGCGTACAACAAGGCCCTCAGCCTGCTGCCCACGAGCGAGCTTCCCTGGTACCGGATCAGCTGGGACCGCGAGCACCGGCGCCACCACGCCGAGACGTTCCCCGATCACGCCGAGGCGGTCGAGGAGCTGCTCGAGCGGATCCGCCGGGACGGTCCACTGAGCCCGATCGATGTCGAGCCGCAGGCCGCCATCGACTGGTACTGGCGCCCGACGAACCGGACCCGAGCGCTGCTCGAGGCGCTCGCCGAGGCCGGCATCCTGGGGATTGCCCACCGGACCGGCAACCGCCGCTCCCACGATCTGGTGGAGCGGCTCTTCCCGGCCGACCTCCTCGCCAGACGGGTCGACGAGCACGAGCAGCTCCGCCACAAGTTCCTCTCGCGCTACCGCGCCCACGGGCTCCTGGGCAGCGGCGGTCAGATCGAGCTGTGGTCCGGGGTGCGTTTCCACGAGCCGCGGCCGGGCGGCAGCGAACGACCCTCGGCGGCCGAGACGCGCCGGATCCTCCGCCAGGAACTCCTGGCGGAGGGCGAGCTGCTCGGCGTCGAGATCGACGGTCTGCGCGGCGAGCGGTTCCTCATCGGCTCCGAGCTCCCGCTCCTCGAGCAGGCCGAGCGAGAGCTGTCGGCGGAGGGATCACGTGGCGATCTCTGGCCGGGACGGCCCGGCGGCCGGGCGCCCGGCGTCGCGTTCCTAGCGCCCCTCGACCCGCTCGTCTGGGACCGCGACTTCCTCCGCCGTGCGTTCGAGTTCGACTACGTCTGGGAGGTGTACGTCCCGGAGGCGAAGCGTCGCTGGGGCTATTACGTCCTGCCGATCCTGTTCGGGGACCGGCTGGTCGGCCGGATCGAGCCGCGGATCGATCGCCGCGCCGGCGTCCTCCGGGTCATCGGGCTGTGGTGGGAGGACGGCTTCGACCCGCTCACCACTCCCGGCTTCCTCGCTCCGTTCATCGAGGCCCTCGACGCCCACCGCCGATTCGCCGACGTCAGGCGCGTCGTCATGCCCGCTTCGGCCCGCCACCGGGCGTTCGCCCGGGCCGTCCGCGATCAACTCGCCGTCCCGCGCGGCTGAACGCGGGGGGCCCCTCAGCTTCCAAGCCGGACCGGGAAGAGATGGAGGGCGTCCGGGCGGACCGCGAAACGGGCCCTGGCCGTCTCGCGCAGGGTCGCCGCAGGCCGGGCCTCGATCACGGCCTTCATCGGGGGACCGCCGCTCGGGGCCAGGCTGACGACGACCCGCGGGCCAAGCGCCTCGATCACCTCGACGGTCGCTTCGAAGCCGATCGTCGATCCGTCGGCGGGCACCGTGCCGGCGAGGAGGATCTCCTCGGGCCGGATGCCGACGCGGACCGGTCCGTCGGCCGCCGGCACGCCTTCGACGACGAGCGGGCCCGCGCTCAGACGACCGCCTGAGACGACCCCGTCGAGGAGGTTCATCGCCGGGCTGCCCACGAACGAGCCGACGAATTCGCTCCGGGGGTGAGCGTAGATCTCGCCCGGGGCGCCCTGCTGCTCGATCCGCCCATCGCGCATCACGACCATGACGTCGGAGAGCGCCATCGCCTCCTCCTGGTCGTGGGTCACGTAGACGACGGTCGCCCGCAGCTGCCGCTGGATGCGAAGCAGTTCGGTCCGCATCTCCACCCGCAGCTTGGCATCGAGGTTCGAGAGCGGTTCGTCGAACAGAAAGACGGAGGGCTCGCGGACGATGGCGCGCCCGATCGCGACCCGCTGCTGCTGGCCGCCCGACAGCGCCCCCGGCTTGCGGTCGAGCAGCTCGCCCAGCCCGAGCAGGTCGGCCGCCCACGAGATGCGCCGGCGCACCTCGGCCGGGTCGACGTGGCGCGCCCGGAGCCCGAAGGCGATGTTGTCGCGCACCTGCATGTGCGGGTAGAGCGCGTAGTTCTGGAAGACCATCGCGACATCGCGGTCCTTGGGCGGCAGCTTCGTGACGTCGCGCTCGCCGATGAAGATCCGACCGCCACTCGCCTCCTCGAGTCCGGCGATCATCCGGAGCGTGCTCGTCTTGCCGCAGCCGGACGGCCCGACGAGGACGACGAACTGACCGTCGGGGATCGCCAGATCGATCGCCCGGACCGCCTCCAGCTCACCGTAGCGCTTGGTCAGCGTCTCGAGACGCACGCTCGCCATCAGACCTTCAGGCCTCCTCGGGAGATACCGCGGATGAGTCGCCTCTGGACGACGAAGCTCGCCACCAGGAC
>JAJYXX010000095.1:6434-8591 GCA_021801545.1 Chloroflexota bacterium
ACCTCGCGCCAGTTGTCGAGTGTCGGCGCGAACACGAAGGAGCGCGGGTCGATGAGGTCGTGCGGCGTCTTGAACGAGGCGAGCAGGACCCACAGGTACGGGAACGCGACGACGACGAGCCAGACGGCCACGAGGAGCGCGGCGGGTCGCTTCATCGTTCGCCGACCCGCCGGTAGAGCGGCACGATGAGGACGAGGACGATGGCCACGAGCACGAACGCCATGGCCGCGGCCTCGCCGAGCCGGAAGAACGTGAAGCCGGTCCGGTAGACCTCGTACTGCAGCGTCTCGGTCGCGGTTCCGGGCCCGCCGCGGGTGATAGCGAACACGTACTCGAAGACCTTGAAGGCGTCGAGGCCACGGATGAGGACCGCGACCGCGATCACCGGTCGCATCAGGGGCAGCGTGACGTTCGCGAAGGTGAACCAGGTCCCGGCGCCGTCCACCTTCGCCGCCTCGAAGGGTTGCGTCGGGAGGCTCTCGAGTCCGGCCAGCATCAGCAGGAGCATGAACGGCGTCCACTGCCAGACGTCGATGCCCACGATCGAGAAGAGCGCCAGCTGCGAACCGAAGAAGTCGATCCGCACGCCCACCTGGGCGAGGAGGGCAGGGATCAGTCCGAGCTGCTGGTTGAGGAGGAAGCGGAACATCAACCCGACCGCGATCGGGGTCACGAACATCGGCGTGAGGAGGAACGAGCGCAGGACGTTCCGGCCCCGTCGCGGCAACACCTGCTGGAGCGCCAGGGCGAGGGCGAGGCCGAGAAGCAGCTCGAAGGCGACGGCCAGTCCGACGAAGACGAGGGTGTTGACGAGTGCGGCCACGTACGTCTCGTTCGCCGGCAGGCCGAGGTACTGATCCAGCCCGACGAACCGGGTCTGGCTCTGCCTGAGGATGTTGAAGTTCGTGATCGAGAGCCAGAGGCTGTAGAGGAGCGGGTAGGCCACGATGCCGCCGAGGACGACGAGCAGCGGGGCGAGGAAGACGTGGCGGATCCCGAACCGGAACATCGGCTGACTCAGCCGGCCGCGCGGCCGCTGCCCCGTGTCGGCAGCGCGCGAACCCGGGGCTCGCGGGACGGAGTCGCGGGCGAAATCGGTCGGCTCACGTCGTCCTCGTCGTCGGCTGGTGCGATGACGGAGTGTTCGGGGGCCCACCATCCGGCAGACCCCCGGAGGTTCCTACTTCTTGTCGAGGACGGCCTGCATGTTCGTGGCCGCCTGCTTGATCGCCTCGTCGACGGTCATCTGGCCGGCGACCGCGGCGTTGAGCGCGTCACCCACGACGTTGATCGATTCCTCGGCGTTCGGACCGTCCGCGAGCGGCGCCGAGTTGGCGAGGATCTTCGCCACCGTCTCGTAGTAGTCCTTGCCAAAACCCTTCTCCCAGACCGTCGGATCGGTCATCACCGAGGTACGGACCGGCGCGCCGCCGGCGATCACGCGCTCGGCATCGTGCTCTTTGGAAGTCAGCCAGCTGATGAACGCCCAGGCGGCGTCCTTCTGGGTGGAGTTCGACGGGATCGACCAGTACCAGCTGCCGAGGATCGCCTTGCCGCCCGGAACGGGGGCGAGGGCGAACTTCCCGGCCAGATCCCCGCCGGGGCCGCCCTGCTTGTTCAGGGTCGGCAGCATCCAGTTGTACGAGATCATCTGGGCGGCCTTGTCGCCGCCGACGGCCCGGAGCGCCTCATCGAACGCCCAGTTCAGGGAGTCCGGCGGTGCGGCCGTGTGGTAAAGGTCGATGTAGACTTGGAGCGCGCGGCGCGCCTCCGGCGAGTCGAGGGTCACCTTGCCGTCCGGGCCCTGGATCGAGCCGCCCGCGGCGAAGAGGTAGTTCCCCCACTCCTCGAAGATCTTGTAGCCCTTCTGGGGCTGCATCGCGAGGCCGGCCCGCGCGCTCGTCGTGAGCGCCTTGGCGGCCGTGACGAACTCGTCGAGGGTCGCGGGCGGCGTGAGACCGGCCGCGGCGTAGAGGTCGGTACGATAGATCAGGCCCAGGCCATAGTTGTAGAAGGGGATGCCGTACGTTTTGCCGTTCACCTCGGCGATGTCGCGGAGCGGCTGCGCATAGTCGTTGTAGTCGAAACCGGGGGTCGCGGCGATCCGGTCATCGAGCGGGTCGAGGAAGCCACCGCTGGCGAAGTCGTACATCCAGG
>JAJYXX010000311.1 GCA_021801545.1 Chloroflexota bacterium
CGTCGAGCTGGCCGAGGCATCCGGGCTCTCCCGGCTGAGCGCGGCGGAGCGTGACGCCGGGCGCGCCTCGACCCGGGGCACCGGCGAGGTGCTGCGGGCCGTGCTCGACGCCGGGGTCCGCCATGTCGTCCTGGGCGTCGGCGGCAGCGCCACGACCGACGGCGGGTCGGGCATCCTGGCGGCTCTCGGCGCCCGCTTCCTCGATGCCGCCGGTCGTGAGCTGGCCGATGGCGGCGCCGCCCTCGCCGAGCTCGCCTGGATCGACCTCTCCGGGCTCGACCCGCAGCTCGCCGAGCTGGAGCTGCGGGTCGCGTGCGACGTGACGAACCCGTTGCTCGGGCCAGCCGGGGCGGCCGCCACGTACGGACCGCAGAAGGGCGCCGGTCGTCGCGACGTTGCCGCTCTCGACGCGGCGCTTGGGCGCTATGCGGACGTCCTCGAGGCGACGACCGGTCGCCAGGAGCGTGACACGCCGGGCGCGGGCGCGGCCGGCGGGACGACGTTCGGCCTCCTCTGCCTGCGCGACCGGCTGCGCGCCCTGGAGCTCATGGCCGGCGTCGAGCTGGTCATCGACGAGACCGATCTCGAGGGGCGCCTGCGTTCGGCCGATCTCGTCATCACCGGCGAGGGGAGGATCGATGCCCAGACCGCGTTCGGCAAGACCGCCCTCGGCGTGGCGCGGCGGGCGGCAGCGGCCGGCCTCACCTGCATCGCCGTCGGCGGCGGCGTCGAGCCGGAGGGGATCACGGCGCTCGCCGAGTTCGGGGCGATCGTCGTGCCCGTCGCGGAGCGGCCCGGGAGCGTCGAGGAGGCGATGGCCGCCGGCGCCGCCCCGGTCGAACGAGCCGCCGAGCGGATCGCGCGGCTGCTGACGATCGGCCTGTCCCGGTCCGCGTCGGCCTCGCCGTCCCCGTCCCCGTCGCCGTCTCCGTCGCCGTCCCCGTAGCACGAGAAGGGCTACCAGAGCGGCATTCGGCGCTCGGCGCAGACGATCCGGACGGATCCGGGGGTCTCGCCGGCCGGTTATCGCGCCTGCAAGCCCTTCTCGTGCTGTCCCGGCCGATATCGAGCCCGGGAGCGGACCCGGCAGCCCCCGCGATTGGGAAAAAGCGGCCCGATAGCCCTTCTCGTGCTGCGCGTGCCGGCGGCGCCTGCCGGGCGGCGCCTGCCGGGCGGCGCGCGGCAGCAGCGCGATAGCCCTTCTCGGGCTGCGCGTGCGTCCTGCGGGCTGCGCCCGCCGGGCTGCGTTTGCGGGCTGCGCCTGCGGGCTTCCTGGTCTACCGTTCGACCATGCCAACCAGGGTGAAGGACCCCGTCCGCACGTGGGTCCGCCGGCTCGAGCGCAGCCGGCCCGGCCTTGTCGCCGACGTCCTCGCCGGCCTGGCGACGATCCACGGCCACCCGACCTGGGAGCGTCGCCTCGACTCGACGAGCGAGCTCGTCCTGACGATCCTCTCCCAGAACAGCGCCGACCTGAACGCCGAGCGGGCGTTCGAGTCGCTGCGCCGGGCGTTCCCTTCCGATCGACCGCCGGAGATCCATCGACCGGGACCGGGCTGGGGCGGGGCGGGCCTGTCGGCCGCACCACCACCGGACTGGTCCGCGGTCGAGCACGCCCCGCTCGAGCAGCTCGTCGAGGCGATCCGTCCCGGCGGGCTCGCCGCCCAGAAGGCGCCACGGATTCAGGCGGCCCTGCGCACGATTCGCGAGGCGCGTGGCGACTACTCGCTCGAGTTCCTCGCCGACCTGCCCGCCCTCGAGGCGCGCGACTGGCTCACCCGGATCGACGGCGTCGGCCCGAAGACCGCCTCGGTCCTGCTCCTGATGAGCTTCGGGCAGCCGCTGATGCCTGTCGACCGCCACGTCGAGCGCGTCTCGAAGCGGATCGGCCTGATCCCGCCGACCGCCACCGCCGACGAGGCACACGAGATCTACCTCGCCCTCCTCGAGCCCGACCAGGTCTACGAGGCGCACGTCAACCTCATCCGCCACGGCCGTCTCGTCTGCCACGCCCGGCGCCCCGAGTGCGCACGCTGCCCGGTCGCCGCCCGCTGCCGCTTCGTCGACCCGAAGGCACCCTGAGACTTGCGTATCTCGGGCTGATATGCATACTACGACGCATGAGGAATGCACTCGGCACTTCCGTAGGCAAGCGCGGACAGATCACGATCGAGAAGGAGGTCCGCGAGAAGCTCGGCATCAGGCCGAAGGACATCGCGATCCAGGCGATCGTCGACGGGCGACTGATCGTCACGTTCGTGAAGCGCTACGAGCCGCACATGCGATCACTTGCCGGGATCCTCGGACCGCCGCCCCGCCTGCCCGACCCGAACAAGAGTTGGGATGAGCTCGTCGCGGAGGCGGCCGCTGCCGCGTACCTGGACAAGGAGCGACGAGCCCGGGGCGAGCCTGCGGACGACGATGGCTGACGCCGAACCGACGACGTTCGTCGACGCCAACGTCGTCATCGCATACCTCTCAGCGCACGATCCCGACCTCATGGCGCGCGCGCAATCGATCATCGAGGTCGATGCACTCCGGGTGCTCTCCGTGACGGTGCTCCTCGAGACTGCCTGGGTCCTGGATCGCACCTACCGGTACCGGGCTCGGGACATCGCGGCGGCGATCCTCGGTTTCCTGTCTCGCGCGAACGTCATGATCGCGGAGCTTCCGAAAGACACCGTGGTGGCGATGGTTGGGCGCTGGCACGAGGGACGGATCGGGTCCATCGGTGACGCCATGATCGCCGCCAGCATGGCGACAAGCCGCGCCGAGCTCATCTACAGTTTCGACCGAAGATTCCCCCGCGACCTGGGGTGGGAAGTCCACGCCGGCCCCATGGCCTGAGACGATCCGGGCACTCCCTATACTCGGGCCATGCTGAGCGGCGGAGCGGCGGGACCGTACGGAGCAACCTCGCCCCGGATCCTCCTCGTCGACGACGACCCGAACCTGCTCGTCGTGCTCGCCGACCAGCTTCGCGACGACGGCTTCGAGGTCACGACCGCTCGAGACGGCACCGAGGCGCTGCGCCGGCTCGAGGCCTCCTGGCCGGATCTCCTGATCGTGGACATGATGATGCCCCGCAAGGACGGCCTCTCCCTCGCCCGGGAGATCAAGGAGCGCGCCGACCTGCCGATCATCGTCCTCTCGGCGATCGACGCCGGCGACAGCAAGGCCGACCTTCTCGACGAGGTCGCCGAGGACTACGTCACGAAGCCCTACCACTACCCCGAGCTGCGGGCGCGAATCCACCGCGTCCTCCGGCGGCTCGGCGATCGCGTCCCGCGCCAGAGCCTCGTCCTCGGGCCAGCGCTCACGCTCGAGCTCCATCGCCGGGTGGCGATCGTCGACGGTCGAGCGGTCGGCCTGACGCCGACCGAATCGCGCCTCCTCTACTCGCTCGCGGCCAACCTCGGCCGGACCGTCACGACCGAGACGCTCCTGGCGCGCGGCTGGGCGGACACCGAGGACGCCGACCCCTCGTACGTCTGGGTGACGATGCGCCGTCTCCGCCAGAAGCTCGAGCGCGATCCGAACCACCCGGTCCACCTGCTGACGGTCCGGGGCGTCGGCTATCGACTCGTGGCGGCCGGCGACGCGCCCGAACGCCCGAGGACGACCGGGTGATCGACCCCGGGCGCGGGCGCGACCCCGATCGCGACCCCGGGCTCGACGCCGGGCTCGATCCCGACACCGGGCACGAAGCCAAGCGCGGTCGCGACCGCGAGGCCTTCGGCGAACCGGTCGGGCCCCGGCTCGCCTTCCGGACCCGGATCACGCTCGCCCTCGTCGCTGCCGCCGTCGTCCCCCTCGCCGGCTTCGGGGTCGTGCTCGTCGCGTCCGGCCTCCTCGGCGCCGACCAAACGCTGCACCGGCTCCTCCTGTTCGCGATCGCCGTGGCGACCCTGCTCGCGGTCTTCGTCGCCTACCTGCTCGCGGCCGACCTCACCCGGCCGCTCCGGGCGATCGCGGCGGCCGTCGATCGCGTCTCGGCCGGCAACCTCGACACCCCGATCGTCGTCACCGGCGACGACGAGCTCGCCCGGCTCGCCGAGAGTCACAACCGGCTGGCCGCGGATCTCGAACGCCGGAACCGCGAGCTCGAACGGATCCTCCAGGCGGTCGAGGCGTCGTCACCCCGCGACGGCGTCGACTGGCTGATCGGTCGCGCCGCCGCCGACGCCCGGGAAGCGTTCGGCCTGATCGACAGCGTGATCGTGCTCGGCGATCCGGCAACCGTGCCTGCCGAAGAGACGATCCCGGGCGAGCCGCGCCCCGTCCGCGCCGAGCTCCGCTCCGGCGGCGATCCGATCGGCGTTCTCGCCGGCCACCTGCCCGCGACCCGCCGCTGGGAGCGCGCCGACCAGGACCTGCTCGAGCTGTTCGCCCGCGAGGTCGGGGTGGCGATCCGCAACGCCGAGCTGTTCGCCCGGGTCGAGGCCCAGAACGCCCAGTTGCTCGAGCTCGACGCGGCCAAGGACGACTTCCTGCGGGGTGTCAGCCACAACCTCCAGACGCCGCTGACGAGCATCCGCGCCTATGCCGAGCAGCTCGGCACCGACCATCCGGACCGACGGCTGGAGATCATCGCCGAGCAGGCCGAGCGGCTCTCGCGAATGGTCCGTCAGCTCCTCACGGTGACCCGGCTCGAGTCGGGGGCGCTGAAGCCGGAGGCCGAGGTCGTCGCGCTGGCGCCCAGAGTGCGGCGAGCCTGGGAGGCGATCGCGGTCGAGGAGATTCCGTTCATGCTCGCGGATCGGTCGGGTGGCTGGCTCGCGATCGCCGACACCGATCAGCTCGACCAGGTCCTCTGGGCGCTCCTCGACAACGCGGTGAAGCACGGCCGGCGCGGGCCGGTCGAGGTCGAGATCGCGGCCGACGAGGCTGCCGGCCGACTCCGCCTGACGGTCACCGACCACGGCCCGGGTATCCCGGAGGGCGATCGCAGCCGGCTCTTCGGACGGTTCGAGCGCGGCAGCAGCCAGCGCGCGGAGGACGGCTCCGGGCTCGGGCTCTACGTCTCGCGCGAGCTCGCCCAGGCGATGGGCGGCGACCTCGTCCTCGAGCCGGCGGCCGCGGGCCGCGGCGCAGCCTTCAGCGTCTACCTGCCGGGAGAGCCCCCGGACGAGGCCTGACAGCGTCCCGCCGCAGTGCCCGCGCGTGACACTGCAAGCAGCGGCATCGCCGCGTTCGCCATCAGGGCCAAGTCGCAGGGGACGCGCCCCGTTCCGATTCTCGGGTGCTACGCGGGCTCGAGAGCGCTCGACTGGAGGGCGGCGGGCGCTGGCTGCCGGACCCAGATGATCCGGCGCGGATCGCCCGCGAACAGCCCGGCCGCCGCGCCGCCGAGGACCGGTCCAAGGACGGGGCTGACGCCGACCGTGAAAGTGAGGAACGAACCCGCGGTCCAGCCGGTGAGGAACCAGAGGACGGCGGCGGCGATGCGCTTGTACATGCCGGGGTGTCGGCCCGAGGCCGCGCGCACGAAACGGGAGAGACGTACTGTCGCGCGTAGCGATCCGTCGGGTGTTGACGGCTGTCGACGGTTTGACGCCCGTGCGCAAGGTGGCTCGCAAGGTGTCCTCCGCATAGTCGGTGCGTACCATGTACGCGATCGGGGGATCATTCGGCACATGCGAGACGTCGTCGCCCGAGTCGGGCGGACCCGCAGCCGTCACCTGGCGCGGGGGCAGGCGCTTGCGGAGTTCGCGCTCATCCTGCCGATCCTCGCCCTGCTCCTCCTGTCGATCATCCAGTTCGCGTTCATCTTCGCTGCGCAGCTCGGCGTGACGAACGCCGTGCGCGAGGCCGCACGACTGGCCGCGATTACGACACCCACGGTGACGACGACAGAGGCTGGCAGCAACGGGAGCGGCGTCCACGGCGCGTTGACGAACAGTACGACGGGGTTCCTCAAAAAAAACGTCTTTGCCTACGATCCCGCTGGCCTCGTGTCGTCGTTGACGACGGTCTGCTACCGGCAGACGACCGACACAGCCGGCAAGAGGATCATCCTCGTGCGGGTTGACGCAGCGTACGTACACCGACTCTTCATCCCGCTCTTGGATGGCCTGCTGAATGGGCTGGACGGCGACGCCACCGACGGAGGATTGCGGGTGCGCGCCAGCGAGGAGATGCGGGTCGAGAATGACGAGATCGTGGGCAGCCCGCCCGGTCTCATTCCCGTGAGCCCGGAGACCTGCTCGTCATGATGACCAAGACGAGCATCCCCAACCGTCGCGCTGAGGTCGGGCAGGCGCTGCCCGAGTTCGCGCTCCTAGTGCCGCTTCTCTTCCTGATGCTCTTCGGGGTCATCCAGTTCGGGTTCACCCTGAGCGGCCAGATCGGGCTAACAAACGCGGCACGAGAGGCGGCCCGCTACGCAGCAACGGTGCCCAACACCACCTCAGCAGCGGTCCTCACCGAGTTGACGACTCGCCAGATGCCGAAGGCGATCCCGGGGTTCCGCGCTGCCAACGTGGTGACCGGTGCGGCTGGCTCAAGCGTGATCTACTGCGCGGTCGCCAACCCGAACAACTCGGCGTCCTATCCAAGCTTCTCGATTCGCGCGCGGGTCAACGCGGCGTACCGTCATCCGCTGCTCATCCCGTTCATCGGCGCGTTGGTCGACGCGATCGATGGCACGACTGACAACGCCCTGACGGCGCGAGCGACCGAAGAGATGCGCGTCGAGAATCCCCGCCTGACCTCTGACGGAGGCCTACCCCCATGTTGACGATCAAAGTTCTCGGACGCGACACGAGCCGCGGTCAGACGCTCGCCGTCTTCGTGATCTTCCTCGTCGTCCTCCTTGGATCGACAGCACTTGCGGTCGACTATGGCTCGTGGCTGAAGGCGCGGCGCGACTACCAGAACGTCGTCGACGCGGCCGTCCTCCAAGGATCCGTGCTTCTCGAGCGGCCGGTGAATCTGCCGAAGCAGATCAACGCGCGCCGGGCCACCTGGCAGTCGCTCAACGATCAGCTCGGGCTGGCACTTCCCGATACAACGCTCGATGGGTATGCGGCGACCGACACCGCGGTCGGATTGCCGCAGGTCGCCGGGGGTTACCGTCTGTGGGTCAGCACACCACCCCTCGGCGGACCTGGCGCCTATGGTGGCAACTTCGCCGGCAGCAACAGGGTCGTCTTCGCCTGGGTCGACAAGGAGAATCCGGCGTTCTTTGGGCGAGTCCTCGGCATCGGCGACCAGCGCATTAGCGCCTGGGCGACCGCCGGCTCCTTCCCGAACCGGTTCGCGGTCATCACGCTCCGGAAGAACGGCCAGCCGACGAATGGCAACCCAACGGACATCGACATCAACGGCGGCACAGTACTGAACGTGTTCGATGGCGACGTCGGCGGCAACTGGGGTATGGCGATCAACGGCGTGACTTCGGCGCTGATCATGCAGAGCTTGACGGGCGACAGCTACGGCGTCTACCTGACCGAGAACGTCCCGACCGGCGGCAACGGCTGGACACCCTCGCAGGTCCGCACGTCAGGCGGCACGCCGATCCCGGTCCAGTTCCACGCTGAGGTCGCAGATCCGGCGTATCCGTCGCCCTGCCTCACGTATGCCGTCGCTCCCACGCCGAGCTGCCTCGAGGACCGCACCGCGGTGTGGGGCAACTCTTACAGCGCGACGACGAACCGGTCCGGCGATACGTGCCCTGCTCCTGCTGGGGGCCTGGACATCCTGCCCCCGGGCCGCTACCACAATCTCCGCGTACCGAACAACAAGTGCCTCCTCCTCGATCCCACGCTGCTCCCAGTCGCCGGCAAGCAGAACGGCGTCTACTACATCACCGGCACCCTGGACCTCAACAACGACGCCCTTGTCATCGGGGATGGCGTCACCCTCGTCTTTGCCCGCGGCGCAGACATGGACGCCAATGCCGGCGCCTCGGTCTCGCTCAACAGCGGCAACGCGACGAACAACCCGCTGGCAGCGCAGTGCAGTCCGAACTGCAAGTACGCTGCATGGGCCGCCAAGGCAAACGGCGGAGGCACGCTGACCTGGTCGGTCGGGCTCGCACCGAGCTACTCCGTCCCAACGGACCCGTTCGAGCGAGGCATCGCCGCGTACGTGTGCAAGAGCGCGGCCGACTGCGACTCGGGCGGCGGACCGTCGACAGACATCCTCCAAATGAACTCCGGTGCCGGTATCGACTACAAGGGCCTCATCTACGCACCGTTTGACAACGTCAAGCTCGCCGGTCAGCCGACTCACGACGACATCGGGCAGCTCGTTGCGTGGACCGCGCAATTCACCGGCGGGTCAGCGATCAACCAAACGTGGGACGGGCCGGACAGCAACACGCCGGTACTCCTCGAGCCTCGTCTCGGACAGTAGCCGCCCGGATCTCGGGGATCAGGGGAGCCGCACCCGATTAGGGCGCGGCTCCTTCGCACCAGTCTGATCCGAGGGTGCCCGACTGATCCGAGGGTGCGGCCGCGCACCAGCGGCCGGTACTCCTTCCTTCCCGCCCCACCCCCATCGGGCTATGCACGCGCGCACCGATTCAAGGCACCGTGAAAGGCGCGACGCGAACGATCAT
>JAJYXX010000361.1 GCA_021801545.1 Chloroflexota bacterium
CCGGCGAGCGGGTCGAGCCCGTAGAGCTCGACCCCGGTTCCGCGCGGCGTGCTGGCGACGAGCCGTCCGAGCAGGGTTCGCGCCGGACGCCCGGCACGCCCGAACCGTTCGGCGATCCCCCGCGCATAACCGCCGAGCCGCTGCGCCGCCTGGTCGACGAGTGCGACCGCGACGACCTCGCCGGGCCAGTCGGTGAGCTCGTCGAGCAGCCGCTCGACGCCGGGGTCGGCCACGTTCGCGACGAGCGTCGGCTCCCCTTCCCCGGCCGCCGCCGCGCGCAGCCAGGTCGCGAACGTCTCGATCACCGCGCCGAGGTCGGCGAAGACGTCCGGGTGATCCCATTCGAGGCTCGTGACGAGCGCGACCGAGGGACGGTACGGGTCGAAGTTGCCGGCGTACTCGTCGGCCTCGACGACGAACGTCGCTCCCCTCCCCCAGCGTGCCGTGGCCGGGGACCGGCCGGTGATCGAGCCGGGCAGGAGCGCACCGACGAACGCGGCGGGATCGGCACCGGCGGCGGCCAGGAGATGAACGAGCCAGCCGCTCGTTGTGCTCTTGCCGTGGGTGCCCGCGACCGCGACGAGGCGACGCCCGACCGCGGCGTCGGCAACGACCTGCTGCCAGGGCTCGAGGGGGATCCCCCGCTCGCGGGCGGCGACGAGCTCGGGGTGGTCCGGGGCGACCGCGGTGAGCGCCTTCGTGACCGCCAGGCGGTCGGGCAGCGGGGTGCGAGTCACGTGGGCCGGATCGTGCTCCCAGGCGACGGCGATGCCGAGCTCCTCGAGCGCCGGCGTGTACGGCGAGGGGCCGCCGGCGTCACAGCCGTCGGGGGCACCACCGGCGTGGTGGGCCAGAAGGGCGGCCGCGCTCGCCCCGGCTCCGGCGGCACCGACGACGTGGATCCGCTCACCGGCCCGGATCGGGCGGGCCGGGCGAGCGGGTGCCAGGCCGGCGCCGATCGCGGCGGCGCTCCGGGTCACGCTTCGTCGCCGCCCGACGCACCGACCGCGCCGGCGCTCGCCGTGGTCACGATCCGCTCGAGGAGCAGCTCGAGGGCAGCGGTGGCGCTGGCGAGCTTGTTCGCCGCCCGATCGCCGGACCAGAGATGGCGCCGCACGTCGACGCCGTCGTGGTCGGCGACCGCGATGTACGTCAGCCCGATCGGCTTCGCCTCGCTGCCGCCGCCCGGCCCGGCGATCCCGGTGACCGCGACCGCGACGTCGGCCCCGAACCGCTCGCGGACACCGGCCGCCATCGCCCGGGCGACCTGTGCGCTCACCGCACCGTGGGACGCGATGAGCTCCGGGCCGACCCCGAGCTGGACAGTCTTCGCCCGGTCGGCGTAGGCGACCACCCCGCCCAGGAAGTAGCGGCTCGCACCGGCGACATCGGTGATCGCGTCGGCGACCAGCCCGCCGGTGCACGATTCGGCGGTCGCCGCGGTCAGCCCGTGCTCGCGGCAGAGATCGCCGAGGCGTTCGGCGAGGGCGACGAGGGACTCCCCGGCCATCGCGTCAGCGGCGCTGGGTCTGGGTCGGCGGGTCCGGCGGCGCGAACAGCCACGTCTCCGGGATGCCCGGCTTGCCGAGCGCGCCGAGCGGCGTCCCGTTCAGGGTAAAGTATGTGTTGCCCGACGAGCCGGTCCGGACCTCGACCGAGCTCGTGCCGCTGAACGTCAGGGTCTTGCCGTCCCTGATCACCTTGCCGGCGCTGCCGAGTCGCGGATCGACCGCGCCGTCGACCCAGGCCTTCAGCCAGGCCTTGCCGCCGCGCACGGTGATGACGAGGTTCACCCCCCGGTACGAGACGGTCACCGTGCGCGGGATCGAGACGGCCTTGCCCTCGGCCGAGGTGGCGGTCACGGTGATCGTCCAGCGACCGGTCGTGAGCTCGAACGGTGCCCCGAACGTGCCGTCGTCGGCGACCGCGATCGAGAGCGGCTGCGGTACGGCCGGCGGCGAGACCGAAGGACCGGGCGACGGCTTCGTCGGTGTTGCGCCGCCGACCGGCCCGAGGTAGGTGGCGCTGACGACGACACTTGCCGCGTTCGCCGTCGTGCCCTGGACCGGGATCGCACCGTTCTCGAACGTCGCCCCATCCGCCGGCTGGTCGACCGTCAGGGTCGGGGCCTGGACGACCGAGAACGGGACGGTGATGAAGATGTTAGCCGGGTTCTCGGCCTGCTTGCCGGTGTCAGGGTCGATCGCGGTGATGTCGAACTGGTTCTTGCCGCGCCGGAGGTCGACGTTGGCGCTCCAAGTGCCGTCGGGCGCCGCGGTCACCCGGATCGGATCGCGCCCGGGCGTCGCGATCGTGACCGTCGCCCCGGGCACCGAGAGACCGCGCAGGGTGTACGAGCTCGTCGTCTCGTCGACCTCGCTGACCGCGGTGGCCGGATCCGTGACCGAGACCGTCGGCGGCTTCGCGAAGCGCAGCAGCTGGACCCCGAGGTAGACAGCGAAGGCGAGCACCGCGACCGTCAGGAGGGCGGCGACGACGACGCCCGGCGTGAACGTGAAGCCCTGACGGGGCGCCTCCAGCGGGCGCGGCACGACGATGACCGGCTCGCCGCCGAGCGCCTCCCCCCGCTCACGGTGCCACTGGCCGAGGATGTCGTCGGGCTCGAGTCCCAGGTAGAGGGCGTAGTTGCGCAGGAAACCTTTCGTGTAGACCGCGCCCGGGAGCTCACGGTAGTCGCCCCGCTCGAGGGCCGCGAGGTAGCGGGCACGGATCTTCGTGTCGCGCTCGGCACGGGCCAGATCGACCCCCTTCTGCTCGCGGGCGGCGATCAGGCGCTCGGGCAGCGTCGGGGCAGGCTCCGCGTGCACGGTCGGCCGCCCCCGTTCGGGTCGCTCGGTGAGGCGCCGTCGGGCGTGGTCACGCGAGGTCATCGCTCGAACTCGTCCTCGTCGATCGGCGCCGCTGTCCGGCCGTTGTGGCCCACCCCGTCACGGCGCAGCACCTGGCGGGCGTTCGAGCCGTCGAACGCGCCGATGTAGCCGCGCGCCTCGAGCTGGTCGATGATCCGGGCTGCCCGCGCGTAGCCGATCTTCAGGCGCCGCTGGAGGAGCGAGGCCGATGCCCGATCGTACTCCTGGACGACCGCCACCGCGTCCGGCAGGAGACGGTCGGCATCCTCGTCGGCGAACTCGTCCGCCTGGCCGGTCCCCTCCTCGTCGCTCTCGATGATCGAAAGGTCGTAGTGGGGGTCGTCGATCTGGTCGCGCCAGTGCTGGGTGATCCGGGCGATCTCCTGGTCGGAGACGAAGACGCCCTGGAGGCGCATCGGGCGCGGCAGGTCCGCCGGCTGGTAGAGCATGTCGCCCCGGCCGATCAGGTCCTCCGCGCCGGGTGTGTCGAGGATCGTCCGGGAATCGATCTGGGAGGCCATCGCGAACGCGATCCGGCTCGGGAAATTCGCCTTGATCAGCCCGGTCACGACGTTGACCGACGGACGCTGGGTGGCGAGGACCATGTGAATGCCGGTCGCGCGTGCCTTCTGGGCGAGCCGGACGATCGGGTCCTCGACGTTCTTGCCCTCGCGCATCATCAGGTCGGCGAGCTCGTCGATGATGATGACGATGTACGGCAGGCGGTCGACGGGATCCACTCGCGTCTCGTTGTAGGCCCGGATGTTGCGGGCCGGTGGCTTGGCGCCCGCGAACCGGCGGTACCGGCTCTCCATTTCGGCGACCGCCCACTTCAGGGCGGCCTTCGCCCGGTCGGGCTCGATGACCACCGGCACGAGGAGATGGGGCAGGCCGTTGTAGCCGGCGAGCTCGACGCGCTTGAGGTCAATGAGGATCATCCGGACATCATCCGGCGTCGCCTCGCAGAGCAGGCTCGTGATCAGCGCGTTCACCATCACGCTCTTGCCCGAGCCGGTGGCGCCCGCGATCAGCAGGTGCGGCATCTTCGCCAGGTCGACGGCCTGCGCCTTGCCCGCGACGTCGCGTCCGAGGGCGAACGTCAGGCGCGAGCCGGAGGCGGTGAAGTCGACCTCCTCGAGGATCCGGCGCAGGGCGACGACGTTGAAGTCCTTGTTCGGGATCTCGATCCCGACCGCGCTCTTGCCCGGGATCGGCGCCTCGATCCGCAGCGAGCGCGCCGCGAGCGCCATCGCCAGATCGTCCGCCAGCCCCTCGATCCGCGAGACCTTGACATCCGGCGCCGGCTGGACCTCGTACTGGGTGACGACCGGCCCGGCGTTGCGCCCGACGATCTGGGCCGGGATGTTGAAGCTCGCGAGCTTGGCGATGATGATCTCTTCGTTGCGCGCCTGCACCGCCTCGTCGCTCCGGCTCGTGACCTCGGGCCGGGCGTCGTCGAGGAGCGTGATCGGCGGCAGGCGGTACTCGACCCGCTCGCGGGTGGGCGGCGAGTCACCGGCGTCGGTCACATCGTCGGGATCGCGGGACGAGCGCATCGGTTCGGGCGCCGTCGCCAGCGGCGGCGTGGAGCGCGCCGGGGCGAACGTGGCCGAGGTCGGGACGGTACTCGGGATCGCGGCCGGGATTGCGGCCGCCTGGCCGGCCGCCTCGGCCTCACCGCTGCCGCCCCAGATGCCGGTTTGACCCGGAGAGGCGACGCTCGATACGCCCGGCACCCGTCGCGCGGCGGGCGCGCCGCGGCCCGACCCTGGCCCCTCTCCCGTCCGACCCGGGCGGAGCGCCTCAGCGGCCGAGCGCTCGGCGCGTGCCACACGCGCCTCGCGGACCGCCTGCCACGATCGGGTGAGCGGCTCGACGAGCACCCGGAGCGGCACGCTGAAGGCGACGACGAGGCCGAGGAACGAGAGGCCGAGCAGGACGACGAAGGCGCCCGGCCGGGTGACGAGCCCGGCGAGCGTGTCGGTCAGGAAGCGCCCGATCCGCCCACCGCTCGTGACGCCGATGACCTGGACGAGGCCGAGGATCCCCGCGTACGTGACCGCGAGGCCGGCAACCATCACCTGCCAGCCGGACCGGGGCCGGCTGCCCGGGCCCCACTCGACGTACCAGCCGGCACCGATCAGGAGGAACGGGAGGACCCAGCGCCCGGCACCGAACCAGGGCGCGACCGAGTCGCGCCACAGATCGGTCAGCTTGCCCTGCCCGGGCAGCGCGAGTGCGATCAGCGTCACCGCCCCGAGGACGAGCATGGTCAGCCCGATGAGCGAGCGGGCCACCTCTGGGGTGACCGTGACGCGGGGCAGGCTGCGGCGCCGGCGCCGGTGGGCGGCGGCACGTGGGGCGGTGCGACGCCGAGCGGTCATGGGATGATCAGACCTCCACGACGACCGGAAAGACCATCGGCCGGCGCTTCGTCTGGTCGTAGAGATAGCGCGACACGCTGTCCTTGATCTGGCTCTTGAGGAGGGCGACCTCGCTAATGTGGTCGCCCGGGTTCTCGATCGCGGCGATCACCCGGTCGGCGGTCGTCTCGATCAGCGGATCGCGCTCGTCGCGGATGAAGCCCCGGGTGATGATCTCCGGGCGCCCGACGACGTTGCCGGTCTGCTTGTCGACCGTCACGACGACCAGGAACATGCCGTCGCTGGCCAGCGCCCGCCGGTCGCGCAGGACGATCTCGCCGACCTCCCCGACCGAGAGACCATCGACGAAGACATAGCCGGCCGTGACTGGCTGGCCGCGTCGTGCGCTCCCGTCGTGGGCGATCTCGATCGGGGTGCCGTTCTCGATGATGAACACGTTCTCCGGGGCAACACCGGTCTCGATCGCGAGCCGGCCGTGCTGGACCTGCATCCGGAACTCGCCGTGGATCGGGATGAAGTGCTTCGGCTTCGTCAGGCCGAGCATCAGCTTCAGCTCTTCCTGACTGGCGTGACCCGACACGTGGGCCCGCTTGATCGTGTGGTAGTACACGTTCGCGCCGGCCTTGAAGAGGTTGTCGATCGTGCGGGCGACGTACTCCTCGTTGCCGGGGATCGGGCTGGCGCTCACGATCACGGTGTCACCGGGCTGGATCTCGACGAAGCGATGGTCGCGGTTCGCCATCCGCGCCAGGCCGGCCATCGGCTCGCCCTGGGCGCCGGTCGTGGCGATCACGAGCTTGCCGGCCGGGATCTCATTGATCCGTTCCTTGGCCACGATCTGGGAAGGTGGGTAGGTCAGGTAGCCCAGGTCCGAGGCGATCCGGAAGTTCTGCTCCATCGAGCGGCCGATCACCGCCACCTGGCGGTCGAACTGGCGGGCGGCGTCGAGGACCTGCTGCACCCGGGCGATGTTGCTGGCGAACGTGGCGACGATCACCCGCCCCTCGAGCGGTTCCATGATCTCGCGGAACGCCTCGCCGACGGTCCGCTCGGAGGGTGTGTAGCCGGGGTTCTCGGCCCGCGTCGAGTCCGAGAGGAGACAGACGACGCCCTCCTCGCCCATCCGGGCGAGGATGTGGAAGTCCGAGAGCTTGCCGTCGACCGGGGTGTGATCGAACTTGAAGTCGCCGGTGTGGACGACGACCCCGACCGGGGTCCGGAGCGCGAGCCCCATGGCGTCCGGGATCGAGTGCCCCACCCGGAACGGGACGATCCCGAACGGCCCGATCTCGATCTCGCCGCCCGGATCGAGGGCGAGGAGCGGGTTGTTCCGCAGCCGGTGCTCCTTGATCTTGTTACCGAGCAGGCCGCGGGCGAGCGTCGAGGCGTAGACGGGGACCCCGGGAAACTCTGGCAGAACGTAGGGCAGGCCGCCGACGTGGTCCTCGTGAGCATGGGTGATGACGAAGGCCCGGACGTTCGCCCGCCGCTCCTTCAGGTACGTGACGTCCGGGATGACGAGGTCGATCCCGAACATCTCCTCGTCGGGGAACATCAGCCCGCAGTCGACGACGATGATGTCGTCGCCGTACTCGAAGACGTACATGTTCTTCCCGATCTCGCCCACCCCGCCGAGCGGGATGATCCGGAGCGGGGGCCGCAAGTCGGTCGGGACGGGCTGCGCCTTCCGGGTGGCCATCGTTTTAGAAGAGCGTCAGCTGGTCGGCCGCGGCGTCGGTGGCCGACGGCTCGGCAGGAGCGGGCGGACGATCGCGATCGGGCGCCGGCGTCACGGTCACGGTTGGTCGGGCACCCTGGGCAGGAGTCGGGGCTGTCATCGTCATCTCCGGTTGGATCGGCACAGCCGGCTCGAGGGCCGCTGGTCCGGTGGAACGCCGCGCGCGCGCGGCAGCGAGGGTCGCCGGGACGGACGCGACGTCCGCGAAGCTCTGGCGTTCGATCTCGGGCGTCCGGAGCGCCGCGGCCGGGTGGTACATCGCGAACACGAGGGCAGCGCGCGGACCGCTCGACGGATCGACCGGGCGAGCCGTTCCGTGAACCTGGGAGATCCGGGCGCCGGGCATGAACCAGCCGAGCGAGTGCCGTCCGAGAGTAACGACGAGTGCCGGTTCGAGGACCTCGAGCTGCCGGCGCAGGTACGGCACGCAGGCGGCGATCTCATCGGGGGCCGGGTCACGGTTTTCGGGTGGTCGGCACTTCACGATGTTCGTGATGAACACCTCCTCACGCCGCCAGCCGATCGAGCGCAGGAGCGTCGCTAGGAGCGTGCCCGCCCGCCCCACGAACGGCCGTCCCTCGCGGTCCTCGTTGAAGCCGGGGCCCTCGCCGACGAACACGACCTCGGTCGAGGCGCTCCCCTCCCCTGGCACCGCCCGAGTCCGGCCCTCGTGCAGCCGGCAGCGAGTGCAGTTCCGGACCTCGGCTGCGATCGCCTCGAGCGCTGCCTGGCGCTCGTCGTCGGTCACGCCCGGCCCCCGCCGTCCCCCGTTCCGGAGGAGCTGGCCCCGCGCACCGAGGCCCGGTTCACCCAGCCGCGCTCGGCGATCAGCTCGGCGATCTCGACTGCGTTCGTGGCGGCACCCTTGCGCAGGTTGTCACTGACGACCCAGAAGGCGAGACCGCGCTCCACCGAGGGATCCTCGCGGATCCGGCCGACGAAGACCTCGTCCCAACCGGCCGCCTCGGTGGCGAGCGGGTAGAGGTGGGCGGCCGGATCATCGCGGACGACGACGCCGGGCACGGCGGCGAACAGCTCCCGGGCCCGGGCGGCGGTCACCTTCTCGCGCGTCTCGACGTGGACCGCCTCAGAGTGGCTGACGAAGACCGGCACCCGGACTGCCGTGCACGACACCCGCAGCTCCGGGAGGTGGAGGATCTTGCGGCTCTCGGTGACGACCTTCCACTCCTCCTTCGAGTAGCCGTTCGGCAGGAAGACGTCGATCTCGGGCAGGGCGTTGAAGGCGATCGGGTGGGGGTAGACGTGCGCCTCCTTCGGTTCGCCCGCGACGTGGGCGCGGATCTGCGCCTCGAGCTCGGCGAGCGCCTCGGCGCCCGTCCCTGACACCGACTGGTACGTGTCGACCACCACCCGCTCCAGGCCGACCGCGTCGCGCAGCGCCATGAGGACCGGCGCGAGCTGCATCGTCGAGCAGTTCGGGTTGGCGATGATCCCGTCGTGGAGCGCCGCGTCGTCCGGATTCACCTGGCTGACGACGAGCGGGAC
>JAJYXX010000341.1 GCA_021801545.1 Chloroflexota bacterium
GTGGCCGAGCTCGTCGAGCGTGCCGCGTGGGCGAAGGTCGAGATCGTGAGCGCGGATGAACGCGAGCAGGGAGCCAGCGGCGGGCGGATCACGCTCAACCTCGGGCACTCGCTCGGACACGCGGTGGAGGCGGCCAGTCGCTACGTCGAGCTCCGCCACGGCGAGGCGGTCGCGTACGGCCTGCGGGCGGCTGTTCAGATCGGCCTCGAACTCGGGCTGACCCCGGCCGGACGGGCCGGACGGATCCTCGCTCTCCTCGCCCGGCTCGGGCTGGGCCAGGGCCGGCTCCCCTACTCCGCCGGCACCGTGCGGGACGCGCTCGAGACCGACAAGAAGCATGCCGGCGGCCGGCTTCGCTGGGTCCTGCCCGATGGCTCCGGGGTCGTCGTCCGGTCCGACGTCCCCGATGCGACCGTCGAGCGGGCGATCGCCGGGTTGCTGGCCGAAGCCCCGGAGGGGGTCGTCCGATGAGCCGCGTCCGCGTTCTCGTCCTCGAGGGGCCGAACCTGAACCTCGTCGGCACGCGCGAACCCGAGATCTACGGGCACGAGACGCTCGACCAGATCCATGCCGGCATCGCCCGGCGCGCCATCGAGCTCGGCCTGGACGTCGAGTTCTTCCAGTCGAACCATGAGGGGGCGCTCATCGACCGCCTGCACGCCCGCGACTTCGACGTCGCGATCGTGAACGCGGGCGGTCTGACGCACACGAGCGTGTCACTCCGCGATGCCCTCCTCGCCGTCGAGCGGCCATTCATCGAGGTTCACCTCTCCGATCCCTCCCGGCGGGAGCCCTTCCGGCACGTCAACTACCTCCACGACATCGCCCTCGAATCGATCGTCGGCCAGGGGGCGCGCGGCTATCACCTGGCGCTCGAGTCGATCGCGCGACGGGCCGCGGCCGGCACACTTCGACGAGAGGGGATGGGCGCCGGTGGCTGAGCGACGCGGCCGGAGGCCGGCCGGGGACGACGCGGGGGTTCCGGAGGCGCAGCCGGCCGATGCGACCGTGCCCGTGACCGGCGACGCGGTCCGGCTGGCGCCGCTCCGGGCTCGGATCGACGCGATCGACCGGGAGATCGTCGGCCTGCTCAACGAGCGCGCCGAGATCGCGCTGGAGATCGGCCGGGTCAAGAAGGCGAGCGGCCGACGCACGATCCGCGACGCAGCTCGCGAGCAGGAAGTCATCGAGCACGTCACCCGCGCCAGCGCCGGCCTCTTCCCCGAGCCCGAGCTCGTCGCGCTCTACCGGACCCTCATCGCCGCCACCCGCAAGGTCCAGTCGCGCGACCGGGCCCGGATCCGCGAGGGCGCCGAGAAAGCGGAGTAGCCGGGCGCCGAGGGAGGCGCTGGTTCCACGGGCAGCGCAGCCGCCCAACGGAGGTGCTCAGTCGGCTGTCGGATCGACAATCGAGAGCCCCTCGAAGTACGCCCGGTAGAACCCGCGGTCGCGGGTGAGCAGGCGGTCCGCGTGAGCGAGCGCGTGCGCGGCGATGAGGAAGTCGGCCACCATCCGCGACCGAGCCCCACCCCGCTCGCGATATCGTCGCCACGCCATTCCGGCCGCCAGAGCGGCAGAGCGACTCAGCTGCTCGTATTCGACGCCGAGGCGGGACATCGCGTCGTCCGCCGAAGCCGTCGTCGGGTAGTAGCCGGCCACCTCCGCCCACACGACGTCACGCGCAACCAGGCGCCCCTCGGCCAGGCAACGGGGGAGAGGGGACCACCCGCAGGGACTGGCGACCAAAAGTCGCATCGCCCCCCAGGATGTCCAGCAAGACACTGGTATCGAGGGCGGTGATCACACTGCGTCGGGTTCGCCACGGAGCTCGGCGATGAGCTCATCAGTGGACTTGCCCAGGTCAAGCGACCCGTAGAGCGCCTCGAGCTCGTCTCCGGTCGTGACCTTCTGGGCCACGAGGCGTCCCTGCTCCTCGCCGAATTCGAGCACCGATCCGGCCCTCAGGCCGAGCCGATCGCGCAGCCGCTTCGGGATCGTGATCTGGCCTTTCTCCGACAGCACAGCTTTCATACATTAATGGTAGGAATTCCTGCTCATTTGGTCAACCTGGGCGCTTGCCCGTCACTTGCACTCAGCCGTCGCGGCGCGGAGCGAGCGGACGAGGCGGCCGAGCGCCGCCAGGTTGCGGCCGTCGGGACCGAGCGCGTCGACAAGCGCGGAGGCGACGATGATCCCGTCGGCGCCTGCCCGGGCGAGCGCGCGGGTATGCGCCGGGCGACTGACGCCGAAGCCGACCGCGACCGGGATAGGCGAGACGGCCCGAACGTGGCGAACGAGGCGGCCGACCGCCCGCGGCAGCGACCGCCGGGCACCGGTGACGCCGACCAGCGAGACGCAGTAGAGGAAGCCGCCACTCCGCGCCGCGATCCGGACGCGTCGCTCGGGCGGCGTCGTGGGTGCCACGAGGTAGACGACGGCGAGTCCGACGTCGCGAGCGACCGGCTCGAACCGGACGCCCTCGTCGGGGGTGAGGTCGGCCACGATGATTCCCGACGCGCCCGCGGCAGCGAGGCGGCCCGCGACGGCCCTGCCGTCACCGCCGCCGATCACCTGGTTCGAATAGCACATCGGGACGAGCGGGAGGTCCGGCCGAGCCGCCGAGATCCGCTCCAAGAGGGCGATGGACCCGTCGAGCGTCGCCCCGGCCCCGAGCGCGACGGACGCCGCGTGCTGGAGCGTCGCGCCGTCGGCCAGCGGGTCGGAGTACGGGAGCCCGATCTCGAGCAGGTCGGCGCCCGCGTCGGCGGCGGCCAGCGCGGCCAGGTAGCTCGTATCCGCGTCCGGATAGCCGGCGACGATATACGGGATGAGGGCGGCCCGCCCCTCGGCCCTCGCCCTCGCGAACGCGGCCCCGATCCGGCGGGCACCCCGCGTTTCGTTCGTACCAGCCGACGTCGTCGGGGGTCGGTCGGCCGCGATCGGTGCCGTCATCGTGTCCCCTCCCACCGCTCGAGCGTCGCGAGGTCCTTGTCACCCCGGCCGGAAAGGCCGAGGAGGACGATCGTCTCGTCCGGGTAGGGCGCGCCGGACCCCTCCGTGCCGGCGAGCAGGCGCGGCAGGACGGCGAACGCGTGCGCGGTCTCGAGCGCCGGCAGGATCCCCTCGGCACTGGTGACGGCCCGCATCGCCGCGATGGCGTCGGCGTCGGTCGCAGCCGCGATCTCGAGTCGGCCGGCCTGGAAAAGCGCGGAGATCTGAGGACCGACGCCCGGATAGTCGAGGCCGGCCGAGATCGAGTGGGCCTCGACGACCTGGCCGTCGCGATCCTGGAGCATGAGCGAGCGAGCGCCGTGGAGAATCCCGGCACTCCCCCCGGCGAGCGCCGCGGCATGACGACCGGTCGGGATCCCGTCACCGGCGGCCTCGGCGACCGCCAGGCGGACGCCCAGTTCGCCGATGAACCGGCTCAGGAGACCGATCGCGTTCGAGCCCCCGCCGACGCAGGCGAGGACGAGGTCGGGCAGCCGGCCCTCGGTCTCGATGAGCTGGGCCGCCGCCTCGTCGCCGATCACCCGCTGGAGGTCGCGGACGATCGTCGGGTACGGATGCGGCCCCATCGCTGAGCCGAGGACGTAGTGCGTCGTCTCGACGTTCGTCACCCAGTCGCGCATCGCGTCGTTGATCGCGTCCTTCAGCGTCGCGCTGCCGCTCGTCACCGGGCGGACCTCCGCCCCGAGGGCGTGCATCCGCAGGACGTTCGGCGCCTGGCGCTCGATGTCCTCGGCGCCCATGTAGACGACGCAGGGCAGCCCGAGGAGCGCGCAGGCGGTCGCGGTCGCGACGCCGTGCTGGCCGGCGCCGGTCTCGGCGATCACCCGCGACTTGCCGAGGCGCCGGGTGAGGAGCGCCTGACCGAGCGCGTTGTTGATCTTGTGGGCACCGGTGTGGGCGAGGTCCTCGCGCTTCAGGTAGAGACGCAGGCGCCACGGCAGCCGTCCGCCGCCCTCGTCACCGGCGATCAGGCGGGCTGTCGCGAGCGTCTCATCCGCCAGGCGATCGGCGCGGTAGAGCGGCGTCGGACGACCGGCATACCGGGCGAGGAGCTCGCGGAGCTCCGACCAGAAACGCGGGTCGTGGCGGAGCTCGTCGTAGGCACGCTCGAGCTGTTCGAGGGCGGCCATGAGCGTTTCCGGCACGTACCGGCCACCGAACTGGCGCTCGATCCCCCATCTGCCCTGGGCGTCGGCCTCGAGGAGGCCGGGGTCGACGGGCGTGGGGTGGAACGGAACGTGGGGCTGATCGACGCGGGCCACCCGGGCGCGCTTGACGAAGAGGGCGACGAGGAACGGATCCTTCCGCACGCGCTCGCCGGGCACGCGGGGAGCCTCGACGCCGGATGCCACGTCGACCCCGACCGCCGGGATCGCGCGCAGCGCGTCCGCGACGTTCGCGGGATGGAGACCGCCGGCGAGCCCGACAGGAAGCTCGCGGGCCACCGCCGCGGCGAGCGCTTCCGCCGCGCGCCGGCCGGTCCCGCCCGGATACGGTCCGCCGGCCGTGTCGAGGAGCAGCTGCTCGCATGGACCGGCGGCGAGGTAGGCGCGGCCGGTCTCGATCACCTCGGCGGCCGTCCGCTCGACGTCTGCCGGCGGCTCGGCCGGCAGGTGGAGCACCTTCCAGACCGGTCGATCGAGCCGGCCGACGAGCCCGATCGGCTCGCGGCCGTTCAGTTGAACGACGTCCGGGTCGAGCGCGGTCACGATCGCGGCGAGCTCCTCGGCGGAGCGGTCGGCGGTGATCGCGACGATCCGCGGTCGACCGGGCCGCGGCGATACCGAGCGAGCCAGGCGGGCCAGGCCGACGGCCTCCGACAGCTCGAGCGCGCGCGGCGTGCCCGGGACGAGGTTGAGGCCGATCGCGTCGGCACCGGCCGAGAGCGCGGCCTCGATGCCGGCCTCGTCGGTCAGCCCGCAGATCTTCACGAACGGGACGCGCGCGAGCGACGCCGGGTCTACGGGAGGGGTGCCCGCGGCGACGAACGAAGCGGCGGCGGCGGCGGGATTCGGGGCGCGCATCAACGTCTCGCCGATCAGCGCGGCATCGAAGCCGAGCGCCCGCCAGCCGGCGAGCGTCGCGGGCTCCCGCACGCCCGACTCCGCCACGACGAGCCGATCGTCGGGCACGAGGGCCCGGAGCCGGACGGCGCGCTCGACGTCGACGACGAGGGTCCGAAGATCGCGGTTGTTCAGCCCGATCAGCCGCGCCTGGGTCGCCAGTGCCCGCTCGAGCTCGTGCTCGTCGTGCGCCTCGACGAGCGGCTCGAGCCCCACCTCGAACGCCTGATCGACGAGCCGGGCCAGACGGCGCGCCGGGTGGAGGACGGCGAGGAGGAGCACGAGGTCGGCGCCGGCGGCGCGGAGCAGCGGCAGCTGGCGCTCGTCGACGACGAACTCCTTGGCCAGGACGGGCACGCTCACCGCCGCCCGGACGGCCCGGAGGTCGTCGATCGAGCCGTCGAACCAGTGGGGCTCGCAGAGGACGGAGACCACGGCCGCCCCGCCGGCCGCGTACGCCCGGGCGCGCGCGACCGGGTCGTCCGAATGGGCGGCGATCGCTCCGGCCGACGGGGAGCTGCGCTTCACCTCGGCGATCACGTGGAGGCCGGGGGCGGCGAGTCGAAGGGCGGCTGAACGGGGCGGCGGACCGGCCGCGGCGGCGAGCGCCAGCTCGGCGAACGACCGGCCGGCGAGCTCCGCGGCGACATCGGCCTTCCGGCGAGCGGCGATCTCCACGACGACGTTCCGGCCCCGGCGGTCCGGGCGCTCCGGGCGATCCCGGCGGGTCGCCGGCCCGGGCCGGCCTGCGATGACGGTCATGCGGACGTGCCCTCCAGGGCGGCCCGACGGCGGTCCGCCTCGTGCTTTTCGGCGCGAAGCCGCTCGAGGAGCGAGCGGGCGGCGCCCGCGTCGATCGTCGCGGCGGCGAGCTCGATCCCCTGCTCGATCGTGGTCGTTCGGTCCGCCACGGCGAACGCCGCCCCGGCGTTGAGCAGGACGACGTCACGTCGCGGTCCGGCCTCGCCGTCGAGGACGCCCTCGACGAGCCGGGCGTTGACGTTGGGCGTGCCGCCAGCGAGGGCGGCCGTCTCCGCGGCCCGCAGGCCGAACGCGGTCGCGACGATCTCGCGTCGCTCGATGCCGTCGGGACCGACGTCGTAGAGGACGCCGGTCCCGTCGAGCGGGAGCTCGTCGACCCCTGCGCCGTGGACGACGAAGGCGCGGTCGTCGCCGAGGAGGCGCAGCACCTCCGCGAGCTTCGGCGCGGCGCTCGCGTCGCCCGAACCGACGAGGAGCCGGCGGACGCCGGCCGGGTTCGTCAGGGGGCCGAGGAGGTTGAACGCCGTCCGGACGCCGATCTCGCGACGCGTGGGCCCGGCATGCCTCATCGCGGGATGGAACGCGGGCGCAAAGAGAAAGGCGAAGCCGATCGTCCGCAGCGCTTCGGCTGCGGAGCCCGCATCGTGATCGGTTCGCACGCCGAGGATCTCGAGGACGTCGGCCGAGCCGGACGCCGAGGTGATCGCACGGTTGCCGTGCTTCGCGACCGGCACGCCGGCGGCCGCGATGACGAGCGCCGAGGCGGTCGAGATGTTGAACGTCCCGCTCCGGTCGCCGCCGGTCCCGACGGTGTCGATCGCGCCGGCCGGCGCCTCGACCCGCAGGACCCGCTCGCGCATCGCGGCGGCGAACCCGGCGAGCTCCTCGGTCGTCTCGCCGCGCATCCGAAGGGCGACGAGGAGCGCCGCGAGCTGCGACGGTGTCGCTTCGCCGTCCATGACGGCACCCATCGCCCCGCGGGCTTCGTCCATCGCGAGCGTCCGACCCTCGACGACCGCGGCGAGGGCGTGGCGGACGACCTCGCTCATCGGACGGTCCCTGCCGTCGCCGGCTCGCCGCCCGCCAGCTCGGACTCGGCCATCCCTTGCGTCGCGAACGAGCCCGTCGCGGCGTCGAGGCGCGATGCCTCGCCCTCGCCGGCAAGCCGCAGGAAGTTGGCCAGCAGGTGCGGCCCCTCGGGCGTGAGGACCGACTCGGGGTGGAACTGGACACCCTCGAGCGGCAGCGACTCGTGGCGGATCCCCATGACGACCCCGTCGACCTCGCTCGTGGCCGTCACGTACAGCTCCGACGGGAGGGTCGCGGGGTTGACGCAGAGCGAGTGGTAGCGCGCGGCCTGGAACGGCCGGGACATCCCGGCCAGCAGCCCCTCCCCGTCGTGCGAGACGGCCGACGCCTCGCCGTGGACGAGGGTCGGGGCACGGACGATCGCGGCCCCGAACGCCGCCGCCATCGACTGCATCCCGAGGCAGACGCCGAGCAGCGGCACGGAGCGCCGGGCGGCGATCCGGATCGCCGCCACCGAGACGCCGGCCGACGAGGGGTCCCCGGGGCCGGGCGAGACGACGATCCCGCGCAGGTCACTCGCCGGGTCGCCGGCGAGGTCGTCGATCGCAGCCGCCTCGATCGCATCGTTGCGGACGACGCGGACGTCGGCCCCGGCCGCCTGGAGCGCCTGGACGAGGTTGAACGTGAACGAGTCGTAGTTGTCGATGACGAGGATCATGTGCGGCTCTCCGCCGGCGGGATCGCCGCCGCCGATGTCGGCTCGGGTGCCTCGGAGGCCCTAGGCGCCTGGCCCCCGGCGCGTGCCTGGCCCCCGGCGCTACCGGCGTCGCCGGCCACGGCCCCGCTGCCGGCCGCGAGCTCGATCGCCCGCCGGAGCGCAGCGGCCTTGTGCTCGGTCTCCTCGAACTCGCGCTCTGGGACGCTCCCGGCGACGATCCCCGCGCCCGTGTGGACGTGGGCAAGGCCGCCCTTGAGGACCGCGCTCCGGATCGTGATCGCCGTGTCGAGGTTCCCGTCGTAGCCGAGGTACCCGACGGCGCCGCCGTAGAGGCCGCGCCGTTCCCCCTCCGCGGCGGCGATCAGCTGCATGGCGCGGACCTTCGGGGCCCCGCTGAGCGTCCCCGCCGGGAAGACGCTGCGCAGCGCGTCAAGCGCGTCGTTGCCGGGGGCGAGCCGCGCCTCGACGTGGCTGACGAGGTGGAGGACGTGGCTGTAGCGCTCGACCTCCATGTACTTCGTGACCGCGACCGTGCCCGGCCGGGCGACCCGACCGAGGTCGTTGCGACCGAGGTCCACGAGCATGACGTGCTCGGCGCGCTCCTTCGGATCCCGCTGGAGCTGCTCGGCGAGGAGCGTGTCCTCCTGGGGCGTCGCCCCGCGGGGACGGGTGCCGGCGATCGGATGGGTCGTCAGCCTGTCGCCTTCGACCCGGAGGAGGAGCTCCGGGCTCGCCCCGACGACCTCGTACCCGGGCGCCCGGACGAAGAAGAGGTACGGGCTCGGGTTCACCCGACGGAGGGCGCGATAGAGGGCGATCCCGTCGAGCGGCCGGCCGGTCCCGTCGCGCGGCAGCTCGATCGACTGGCGGCGGGCGAGCACGACCTGGATCGCCTCGCCGGC
>JAJYXX010000194.1 GCA_021801545.1 Chloroflexota bacterium
CTCCTCGGAGACGCCGGTGAACGCCTCGCCGATCTTCACCTGGGCCTGGGCGGCCGAGTACTGCGCCTTGATGACCTCCTTCTGGTTCCGGAACGACTCGATCTTCGCCGACAGGCGCGCCTCGGCGGCGGTGAGCTTCTCCTGCTGGGCCTGAACCTCGCCCGCCTGCCGCTCGAGGCCGGCCTGCTGGCCGGCGAGAAGCCGCTTGCGCTCGAGCGCCGCTCGAGCGAGGTCCTCGCGCCCTGCGGCGAGGGCACTGCGGGCCTGCTCGTCGGCCGTCCGGATGCTCGCCTCGAGCTGCGCCGACTGAAGCTGGAGGCGGCGCTTCGCGGTCGTCACCTCGATGAGCCCGCGCTGGACCTGCTGGAGCAGCTCGCGCTGCTTCTCATACGAGAGGTCGAGGGTCTCGCGCGGATCCTCGGCCTTGTCGACGATCGCGTTGAGCTTCGCCTCGACGATCGTCTTGGTGCGTGAGAAGAGTCCCATTGGTTCTCCTTGCGTCGGGTTGCGTCGGGTTGGCCGCCGGCGCCGGTGGCCCGGGTCAGCCGTCGAGCGGCATCCCCCACATCGGATACCAGCGCGTCATGTCTGGCTCGATCGGGAGCTCGCCGCTCATCGCGGCGGCCGCCTGGAGCTCGCGAGCGTTGTCGCGCCGCTCTCCGTCCGGCTCGGGGGCGAACGGGTAGAAGGCGGCGCGCTTGAAGTTGTAGAGCCAGTGGAGCCGGCTCCCGTCGGTCGCGCGGAAGGCGAACGCGGCCGCCAGGACCTGATCGCCGAACCCCGCGTCGCGGAGCTCGAGGCTGACCGTGTAGGCGCTCGCGACGAGATCGGCGATCTCGTCGTCGGCGATGACGACCCAGCGGTAGCCGTAGGCGTCGGTCCGGGTCGTGATCCGCGATCCCGTCTCGCGGCCGGCGATCTCAAGAAGGCTGGCGAGCTCGGCCTCGGCCCGCTCGAACGCAGCCGAGGCAACCGGCCGGATCACGATCCCGGCGGATCCCAGCGGAACGAGGCCCAAGGTCGCCTGGAGCGACACGGCCGCGCTCGAGAGCGCGATGAGCTGCTCGTCACGGGAAGGCGCGGGACGGGTGCGCCCGAAGAGCGCCTCGGTCAGCCTCATCGACCGAGCCCGGCCGCCTCGAGCCGCCGGAGCTGCTCGAGGCGCACCTCGACCGGCGGATGGGTCGCCAGCAGGACGCTGAACGACCCGCGGCTGAATGCCGGCACCAGCATGAGCGCGCTCGCCGGCTCGACCTTCCGCAGGTCCGCGTCGGGGATCCGATCCATTGCGCCGCTGATCTTCAGGAGCGCTGAGGCGAGCTGGGAGGGGGCGCCGGTCATGATCGCCGAGCCCCGATCGGCGGCGAGCTCGCGGTAGCGTGACAGGAGCCGGATGAGCAGGAAGCTGATCGCCCAGACAGCCGCCGAGACGAGATAGACGACGACGATGCTGGGGCCGCCTCCGTCGTTGTCGCCATCACCGTCCCGGCTGCCGCTCCCGCCGAGTCCGAACCAGAACCCCATCTGGACGATGAACGAGGCGACGGTCGCAAAGATCCCGGCGGCGGTCAGGACGGCCGCGTCGCGGTGGCGGATGTGCGAGAGCTCGTGGGCGAGGACGGCGTCGATCTCCGGTCCGTCCAGGCGGGACAGGAGGCCGGTCGTGACGGCGACGACCGAATGGGAGGGGTTGCGGCCGGTCGCGAGCGCGTTCGGGACGTCCGAGTCGATGATCGCCACCCGCGGGACCGGCAGGTCGAACTGAGCGGCGAGCCGCTCCACGCGGTCGACGAGCTCGGGCGCCTCGGCGCGGCTGACCACGCGTGCCCCGATCGACGCGAGGACCAACCGGTCGGACAGGAAGTACTGGGCGACGGCGAAGCCAGCCACGACGAGGCCGATGAGGAGCAGGCTGCCGCCAGCGGCGAAGAGCACCGCGACGAATGCGAGGTAGACCGCCCCGAGGAGAAGGATCGTGAGGCCGATCCGGGCCGTCAGTCCGGCGTCGGCCGGGAGACGGCGGGGAGAACGGTACTGTGATCGCGACATGCGTCGATCCTGACAGGCGCGAGTTCAGATGCCAGTCGGAGAAGGGTTAAGAATGGCCAACCGAACCGAGGCTGGCCCTGACACGGACGCGCGCGCCTCAGCGTGACGGGGAGCCGCCCTCCTCGTGGAGAGCGCTCCCCGGTCCGGCCGGGCACGGCCTGCCCGTCGACCTTCGGCGTTCCGTCGCCGATCCATCCCCGGGCGATGGGGGCAGTGGACCCGGACGCCGCCTGGCCGGGCAACCCGACGCACGAGGCGTTCGTCGCCCACCTCTGGACTGGGCCGGGCGAACGGCGCCTCCTCGCCGTCGTCAACCTCGGTGACACCGCCGGCCAATGCCGGCGGTGGGTAGCCAGCAGGCGACGCAGACGTGGGAATGCGCCGAGTCTGTCGGCCGTCTTCAATCGAGCGGAAACGACGCAAGCAGCTCGTCAGGTTCGAGGACGGCGGCCAACGGAGCCTTGACGTCCTGGATGCCCGCGCGGGTGACGAGCACGAGCCGGGTATCGGACGTGACACCGCCGATTTGCGACCCGGACCGGATCAGTTCGGCGATGTCAGACCCGGTGGCGGGTTTCCGCTGCCGCCACTTGATCGAGCCGATGAAGGCAACGGCTTCGACGGGCGGGTCGCGGCGATCGGCTCCGATGAGGTCGACCTCCACGCTGTGGTCGCGGTTCCAGAACCCACCCACGACCTGGGCGGAGCCGAACCGAGCGTCGGGCAAGAGGTTCTCGATCGCGCTGCGAATGATCGGCTCGACCGCCAGACCGAGGTAGGTGTCCCAGGACTCGATGATCCCCGGGACGAGGATCCGGCCGCGCCCACGCTCGATCTCGCCGTAGCCAAGATCGAGAAACTGCAGGTAGAAACGCAGGTAGGGGTCAGCCACGGCGTAGCGCCGATCGGTGCTCGACCTGGCGGACAGCGGCAGGCTCGTTGCGATCACCCGCTTGTCGAGGAGAACCTTGAGTGGATAGGTCAGATGGTTCGTGGTAATGCCGCTGGCGTCAGAGATCGCCTTGTTGGTGCGTGACCCCGTGCCGATGGCGGACAGGACTGAGCGCGCCTGGACACTCGAGCGGAACTCCGCCTCGAGAATGAGGCGGCCTGTCGAGACAAGAGGCGAGCCATCGTCGGCGAGTGACCCCTCGAGGAACGACCTGAGATCGCCCTCCGTCCAGGCGGCGGCAATCTTGGGGAACCCACCGGTTACGAGGTAGGCTTCGAGAGCCTGCGCCCCCGCCCGCCCGGTCATCACCGCGACCTCGTGAGGATTCAGCGGCGGGACGACGAGTTCGCGCGTCGGGCGTTGGTGCAGCGGGCGACCATAGAGAGTCAGCGCCTCCATCATCGACAGGTCGGAGCCGACGAGAATGAGCAGGACCGGCCGCCGGCTGAGCACCTGATCCCATGCTTTCCGCAGGCTCCCCTCCTGCGGACTCCCGGTGAGGTCTCCCTCGCTGTTTCGCCTGAGCTCGCAGAGGTCGGGGAACTCGTCGAGCACGATGACACTTGGGTTGTCGGCCGTCGCCTGGCTCGACGCTGCGACGAGCGCCGCCTCCCATGTCTCGAACCTCACGTTCGACGCGAGTTCCGCCGACGGCAGCGTTGACTGCGCGAGCTTCTCGGCGAACAGGGCGAGTTCGCGCTCGGGCGTCTGGCCGCTCGCGGCGAAGAAGACGGCAGGCAATCCTGACCGCTCGATGAACTCCTCGATGAGCCAGCTCTTGCCGACCCTTCGCCGCCCACGGACTGTCACGAAGCGGCCCTGGCCGGTGGTTCTGGCCTCATCGACCTCGGCTGTCAGTCGGTCGAGCAGCGAGCGGCGACCCACGAAGCCCTTCATGGCTCTCTCCGGTCAGTACTACAAATCGCTCGTAGTATAAACGCTTCGTAGTAACTTTCAACCGGACCTTGAGCTCCGGCCCGGACGCCGCGGCCGGCCAGGCTTCGGCCTCCGGAACGATTTCGTCGCTCTTGGTCCATTCCACGCCGGCCGCTTTGCACGCCGGCCGACAGCCTCTACAGCAGCTGGGTGGCGGTCAGGCCTGGTGGCGGCTGTGGCTCTCTCACCACGAGTGTCGGCGGGGCGCGCCGGGTGGCGGCCCCGCCGACCGATGCGGGGTCAGTGGCCGCCGTGGCCAGCGTGGCCGCCGTGCTCCTCGGCCGGGTGGCCGTAGCGGTGCGGGTCCTTGACGAACGTCTCGTGGCAGACGTGGCTGCAGAAGTAAAGCGTCCGGCCCTCGTGATCCACGCTCGAGACTGCGTCCTCGGGGCGGATCTCCATGCCGCAGACGGGGTCCTTCACCTTGTCGGCCATGTCGGCAGACCTCCTTGTGGGGGTGGATTGGTCAGTCCGGTGAGCCGACCGGCGGCCGGCCTCCGGGTCCATGATGGATCGCGGCGCTCACGCGGGCCTCGCGGTCGTTCGCGCCGGCACCGGCCACCCCGTCGGGCGACCCATGTCGGAGCACGCTCGCGGCGGCGACACCGGCGAGGGTCATCCCCGCCCCAAAGAGCGGCCAGCCCGTCCAGGCCGAGGTGTCGCCGGAGAGCACGCGGTCAGTGTCGACGACGAAGCTCAGGGCGACGAGCAGCCCGCCGCCGACGGCCGCCAGCGCGCGAACGGGCCCCACGGCGATCGGGTGGCCCAGCCGCAGCCGGTGCGCCGCGGCGAGACCGAACCCCACGAGGGCGACGCTCACGGTGATCGGTGCCCAGACCGGCCCGACCCACGCCACCGGGACGAGGAAGAGGACGTCCCAGGTCGCGAGCGATGGCGGCCAGCCGAGGACCACCCAGAGGCCGCCGTAGTAGGCGATGTCCCAGGCGCCGAAAACGACGGCCGCCCATGCGAGCCGCTCCAGGCCGCCGGAACCGGCGAGCCAGCCGACCGCGGCGATCATGACGAGCGTGGCCAGCTCGCGGGCGATCTCGACCGTCTCGAACGTGCCGAACGCCGCTGGATCTGAGGCCGGGACGAGCGCTCCGGGAGCCAGTCCAAGGGCGACCCGGAGGTAGACGACGACGACCGCCTCGAGGTAGCCCATCGCGACCCCGAAGGCAAGGACGGTGGCTGCCGTGGAGCCGAATCGCCTCATCGAGCGATGCCGTCTTGTTGCCGGCTCAGCCGTGCCACCACGGCCGGAGCGGGAGCGCCGCCGGACCGCCGGTCCCCGGCCGGGTGAGGAGCAACTGGGCGACGTCGAGCGAGCCGTCCTCGAAGCCACGCCGGGCGGCGGCCATGTAGATCCGCCAGGTCCGGAAGACCTCCTCGCCGACGAGCTCGCGGGCCCTCCCGGCCGAGGCCTCCAACCGCTCGACCCACGCCCGCAGGGTGAGCGCGTAGTGCGGCCGCAGCGATTGAACGTCGATGAGCTCGAATCCGGCCTGCCGAGCGAAGCCGACGGCATCCTCGACGGTCACGAGCTCCCCGTCGGGGAAGACGTAGCGGCCGATGAAGCCGCCGTCACCGAAACGCAGCCAGCGCGGCCGCAGGCCGCCGCCGGTCGCGGTCGTCGCGATCCCGTGATTCAGGAAGAGGCCGCCCGGCCGGAGCGCCCCCAGCGCCGCCCGGAAGTACTCCCCCAACCGATCGCGGCCGACGTGCTCGAACATCCCGATCGACGCGATCGCGTCGAACGGCCCGAACCCCGTGAGGTCGCGGTAGTCGCGGATCGCGACGAGTGCGCGGTCCTCGAGACCGCGGCGTCCGATCTCGGCCGTCGCCCACTCGGCCTGGGCGGCGCTCAGCGTGATCCCCGTCGCCTCGACGCCGTAGCGCTCGGCGGCGTAGAGAACGAGCGAGCCCCAGCCGCAGCCGATGTCGAGCAGGCGCATTCCCGGTTGGAGCCCGAGCTTGCGGCAGACGAGATCGAGCTTCGCCTCCTGGGCATCGTCGATCGGCGTTTCAGCCGTCTCGAAGTAGGCGCAGGAGTACGTGAGCCGCCGGTCCAGCCAGAGCGCGTAGAACTCGTTGCCGACGTCGTAGTGGAAGCGGACGGCGGCGAGATCGCGGGCGCGGGAATGGCGCCGTCCGGAGAGCCGGGCGACCCGCCGAGGCCGCCGTCCGGGCATCACCCCTCGCCGGAGATTCAGGGCGAGCCGGGCGAGATGCGGGAGATCCCGTCCGAGACGCCGGAGGTCGAACGCACGACCGGCGTCCACCGCCGTCCAGATGTCGCCCTCGATCTCGATGTCGCCTCGGAGATACGCCTCGCCGAGGGTATCGGGCGAGGGTGGCCAGAGTATTCGCGCGAGCGCGTCCGGGCCGGCGATGACGACGCGCGCCGGCGTCCGCGGTGGCCCGTCCACGTCGCCGGCGAGCGCCAGCTCGAGCGGGCTGTCTGCCGGCAGCGCGGCCCGAGCCGCGGCGAGGATCTGGCGGGCCAGCACCTGCCGGCGGTCGATCGTGCGGGTGTGGGCACTGCCGTCCTGCGCGTCCACCGTGTCGCTCTGAGCCATCGCAGTCGATCTCTCCGGGCTTCATGCGGATGATGCCTCACGCTGGGGTGTCGTGCTGAATCGCACCTGAGATGTGGCTGAGGCGTGGCACCCGGTCCGGAACGTACACCGCTCCACGCCTCCGGCAGCCCCATCGCGCAATCCAGCCTGGTGGCCGGTTGGCCCCGCGGACGCCGCGAGCCGGTACGAACGTACGCTGCGAGTGCCTGACTTCCAGACGATGGTTGGGCGCTGACGCTTCTCGATAGGGTGATCGGGCAGCCGGTTCGAGGCAGCCAGCCTCCAGTACGGCGGCCGGGCACGATGGCCCAACGTGGACGAAGAGCGAGAGACGAGCGACCCATCCCGCGTCACGCGACCGGCACCGGCAGGCTTGGTGCCCCCGGGCCGGGGAACCGGATCCCGTCGGTCGCCGGTCGTGTGGGTCGGCATGGCGACCGCCGCCGTGCTCCTCGCCGGCGCCGCGATGTACGTCATCGGGGCGCCGGACGACCCGCTCGCCGCGTCCCAGGGGAGTGCGGTCGCGACGGACCCGGGCTCGGGCGATCCGGCCCCGCCCGCAATGGCCGCCACTCCCCTCCCCGAACCCATAACCGCGGCGGCAGAGGCCCCCAGCCGGACGGTCGAGGAGAGCGGCGGGTTCAGGCTCACCCTGAAGTCGAGCGATTCGTGCACGGCCGAAGCGCCCGCGGACTGGACCCTCGGGACGACGGCCCGCTCGAACACGGCCGACCTCGCCGATCCGACCGGCGCACTCTATGCCGGCTATGGCATCCAGGCCGTCAACACCGCCCTGGCCGGCTACGCCAGCGCGTACCCGGCGCCGCTGAACGATCCCGCCCTCTACAGCGGGGATCCGGCGACGGCGGCTGCGGCGTACGCCCGGATCGTGCTCTCGGCGCTCGGCGGATCGCCCGATCTCGCCGACACGGGCGAACCGTGGCAATCGGTCGGCGCCTACCGGCTCCGTCAGGTCGCGAGTTCGACCCACCGCGGCGTCATCTTCTTTCACGCCACCGGGATCCCGGGGGACAGCGTGAACTACACCTACGCCCTGCCGATGTACTTCGCGTTCACGACGAGCGACCGCTGGGAGGCCCAGGGCAACCTCGTGGCGCGGGTGGCCGCCTCGATCCGCTGCTCGACTCAGCTCCAGCCGCCGAGTGACTCCCTATCGTCGGGCGGCTCGGCCGGGGGCTCGGCGGGCGACGACGCGAACGGAACCGACGCCGGCTACAACCCGCAGCTCGGGACCGAGTACGCGAACGACCCGACGACCGGCGAGAACTACCTCGTCGATCCATCGACGAACTGGAGCGACACCGGCCCGGCCGGACCCGGTTACTACGTCCCCAAGGGCGGCGGCGACTACCAGAAGCTCGATCCTGGCCGCTCGGACTGACCGGCCGCGGCGCGACGCCCGGCCGTCAACCCCATGGCGCGGCCGGGAGAGGCGCGCGACGCGCCGCAGCCGCCGTCCGGCCGTCAGCCCCCGCCGGAACTCGACGCCGAAGCCGGATGCCGGAGCTAGGCGTCGCCGGCCGGTGCGGCAGGCGGTTCGCCGTGAGCGCCGACATGACGCCCAGCTGCGGCCGAGATCGACACGCTCGGCCCCCGACGCCTGGCAGCCACGGATCTAGGACGTGTCGACAGACGTGCCGGAAGGCCGACAAACCGTGCCGTCCACAGCCGTGCCGAAAGCCGTGCCGACTTGTGCGTCAAGAACGGCTGGTAAGTCCCTGACCTTCGTGCCATAGAAGGTGGCACGGCCGACCGGCAGTGTTCAGCCGTGAAGACCGCGCCGACCGCCGCCGCTCCCGAAAAGCGCAAGCTTGGG
>JAJYXX010000326.1 GCA_021801545.1 Chloroflexota bacterium
GAAGCCCCAGCGCGCGTGCTCGGTTGCGACGACCTTCCCGCCGACGAGCCGGCCGATCAGGGCGTCGGGCGTCCCCGGCTCACGGGCGGTCACTCCTCGGCGACCTGGCGTCGGGCGACCGGACGCCACACGGTCCCACGCCGGGCGGGCGGGCGCTGGTCGAGTGGGATGACGAGGCGCATCGCGGTGCGCGTCTCCGAGAACGAGACGACCTTGTTGTCGATGAGGCCGGCCGCCCTCGCGGCGGCGATCACGTCGACGTCGCGCAGGGTGGCCGCCCGACCTTTGCCGGACACAACCCAGATCGCACCGTTCGGCACGATTGATTGCCGAAGCTCGGCGAGCCACCCGAGGTCGCCAGGTGAGTCGGCGGCGAGGAAGACGAGGTCGATGGCGGGGTGGGGGAGCCTCTCGACGACGTTGCCCGTCCGCGCACGGAGGAGCTCGCGGAAGACCGGGTCGTCGATCCCGACGAGAGCAACCCGCGCCCCCGGCCGGACGCCGAGCTTGTCGAGCAGCGGGCGGTTCGAGGCGAGTTCGGGCATGGCGCGATCCTGCCACGGGTATCGGCCGGTGTCACGCGGTCTCGCGTCACGGCGCCAGCCGCCTGGGTCCCGTCCCGCGCCCGGGCCGGCGCCCGGCCTATCCTTGGCTGCCATGGGTGACGGTCCGCTCCTCGTCTACGGTCCCCGGTCGCACGCGTACGATTTCGGCCCGGGCCATCCGCTGACGCCTCGTCGCTTCGGGCCCGGGATCGATCTTCTTACCGCGCTCGGGGCCCGGCCGGGACTCGCACCCGAGCCAGCCACCGATGAGGAACTCCTGGCGATCCACAGCGGCGACTACCTCGCTGCCGTCCGGCGGTTCTCGGCCGACCCCTGGGCGCCGCCGGAGGCGGGGATCGGGCCGGGTGACAACCCACCGTTCCTGGGGATGCACGATGCCGCCGCGACCGTCGCCGGGGGCTCGCTGCGCGCGGTCGAGGCGATCCTGCGCGGCGACGTCGAGCATGCCCTTCACCCCGGCGGCGGCCTCCATCACGCGATGCCCGACCGGGCCAGCGGGTTCTGCATTTACGACGACCCGGCGCTCGCGATCGCTCGCGCTCGGGCGGCCGACCGCCGCGTGCTGTACATCGACCTCGACGTCCACCACGGCGACGGGGTCCAGGCGATGCATGCCGCAGACCCCGGCGTGCTCACGGTGTCGCTCCACGAATCGGGCATGTATCTCTTCCCCGGCACCGGGTACGCCACCGAGCTGGGTGACGGGGCGGCGGCCGGGACGGTCGTCAACGTCCCGCTCGAGCCCCTGACCGGCGAGGCCGCCTGGCTGGCCTCGGTCGAGTCGCTCGTCCCGCTCCTGGCGGCCGGGTTCGGCCCCGATCTGGTTGTCAGCCAGCACGGCGCCGACAGCCACGTCTGGGATCCGCTCGCCCATTTGCGCGTGACGACGACGGCGATGGACGCCGCGGCCCGGCTCGTCGACCGGGTCGCGCACCGGTGGGGGACGGGTGCCTGGCTGGCGACCGGAGGGGGAGGCTACGACGTCTACCGGGTCGTGCCCCGGGCATGGGCCCTGACCTGGCTGGCCGGCGCCCACCGCGAGGCGCCTGCCCGGCTTCCGAAGGCCTGGCGGGATCGCTGGGCGGACGAAGCGGCGCGCCACGGCCAGACGCCGCTTCCGTCGCGGTTCACCGACGAGCCGAACGCCGGAGAGCCGATGGATGGCGCTCAGGCCGCGGCCGAGGCGCGCTCGCGCGAGACCGCCGCGCTCGTGCGCTCGATCGTCGTTCCCCGGCTCCTCCGCGAGGCGGCCGATCGCGGATGGTGGTCGCCGCTCGATGGGTCGGCTGCGTCCGCGGGCGACCGGCGTGGCTGGCGATCGGATCTACGGCCGGAGCACACGCCGGCCATCGTCGACCGGCTCGACGCGGCCGTCCTCGAACGGCTGGTCCTCGCGCCGCGCGTGATCCCGCCACTCGACCCGGCGGCCGGCCGGGCGATCGTCCTGAGGGCCCTGCGCGACGTGAGCCCGGCGGCGGTCACGGTAGCCGTCGACGGAGAGCGGATCGTGGGACTCGTCCTCTCGTCTCGGTCCCTGACGGCACCCGCTCGGCGCGACCTCCTCGCGCTGGGCGTCGCCCCGGCCGCGCGCGACGCGGGCCTCGGGCGTCGGCTGCTCGACGCGCATCTCCGGACGCTCGACCGGGAGCAGGGGGAGGAAACGGTCGAGGCGCTCGTCACGGTGGGCGAGCGGGATCCGGTGGCGCCGGCCGATGCGGGCGAGCGCCGCCGGATCGCCGAACGGCTCCTCGGTTCCGCAGGGTTCTCGGTGACGGATGCACCGGGAGCCGTCGGACGAACCGACCCGTGGGCGATCCGTGGCGTGCGGCGAGTGCCGGGTCAGGGCCGGTGACGCGCGACCTTCGGGTGTGGGCGCCGGGTCTTGCCCCGGTGTCCTGCGAGAAAGGGACAAGCGGACCATCGAGCCGTGACGTAGTACCTTGCGCCGCCACTCCTTCTCGACCGGACTCCTGCCTAGCGCGACAGGGTCGGCGGAGCGGTATGGCGATCCGAGCCCTGGTTCGCCCCGGAAAGCAAGGAGGTTGGAACGTGTCGACGCTGCGTGGCCTGGCCATCCCGATCGGAGTCGTCGCCGCTCTGTTGCTCGTCTACCTCGTGAACCCATGGGTGGAACCGGAAGGCGGCGTTCGCCAGCTCGTCACGGTCGCCTTCTGGGTGACATCGATCGTGCTCGTCGTTGCGCTCTTCCAGGATCGAAAGAGCCCGGAGAGTCAGAATGTCGAAATCGAGGGGCCGGCCTTCGCGCGATTCCTGTTCAACAACTCACGCGCGGGCCTGTTCTGGCTGCCGATCCGGATCTTCGTCGGGTTCTCGTGGCTCGAGGCCGGCCTTCACAAGATCACAGACCCCAAGTGGACCGCCGGCGGCGCGGCACTGCGCGGGTACTGGGAGCGAGCGGCCGCGATCCCCGAACAGGGTCGCCCGCCGATCACCTACGAGTGGTACCGGGACTTCATCAACACGCTGCTCGCGGGCAACCACGAGACGTGGTTCGCCTGGGTGATCACCATCGGCGAGCTCGCGGTCGGGGTGGGCCTGATCCTGGGCGTGCTGACGGGCTTCGCGGCGTTCTTCGGCGCGTTCATGAACATGTCGTTCCTGCTGGCGGGCTCCGCTTCCACGAACCCCGTCCTGTTCACGCTGGCCGTCGGCCTGATCCTGGCCTGGAGAGTGGCCGGCTACTACGGCGTCGACCGCTACCTGCTGCCGCGGCTGGGTGCGCCGTGGAGTCCGGGGGCGCTCTTCATGCGTCCGCGGGCCGGTTCGACGTCGAGCTGACCGATATCAGTTGCGAGGCGCCGGCGCTTGCGAGGCGCCGGCGCCTCGCAAGGCTTCCATCGGACGGAGACCGGCCCCAAGCACAGCCGCCAGACTGTCGTCGATGATCGAGAGCGCCAGGTCGATCTCGTCTTCGGTCACCGTGAGCGGTGGCGCGATCCGCCACACGCTATTGGCACCGACGTGCCGGACGATGTTCATCGACAGACCGCGGGCGAGGCACTCGTCGGTCGCCCGGGAACCGAGCTCTTCGGCCGGCTGACGCGACTGGCGATCCGTGACGAGCTCGACCCCGAGCAGGAGGCCGCGGCCACGGACCTCGCCGATGATGGGATACCGGTGAGCCAGCTCCAGCAGGCCCGCCCGTAGGCGCGCGCCCATGGTGGCCGCCCGCTCCGGCAGACGCTCCTCGGTGATCACGTCGAGCACCGCCAGGCCCACCGCGGCCGGCAGGGGATCGCTCACATGGCTCGTCACGTGGACGAACCCGCGGTCGAGGATTCGCTCCTCCAGCTCGGGACTGATGACCGTCGCCGCAAGCGGCAGTCCTCCGCCCAGCGTCTTCGAGACCGTCACGATGTCTGGGACGACGCCGTCCTGCTCGAAGCCGAACATCGTTCCCAGCCGGCCGAATCCGGTCTGGGCCTCGTCGACGATCAACAGGCCGCCACGTGCCCGCGTCAGCTCGGCGAGCCGGCGCAGGTAGCCTGGCGGCGGGTCGATGACGCCGCCGGCCGAGAGGACGGGCTCGGCGATCGTCCCCGCGAGCGAGCCGGCGCCGTTCGCGTCGAACAGCTCGAAGCCCCGTTCGAGGCAGGCCAGATCGCACCCCGGGCAGGCCGACGCGCCATCGGCTCGACGCCGGACCTGGCAGCGGTAGGCGTAGGGGGCCGGAATGGCGAAGGTGCCCGGCAGTTGCGGGCCGTATCCGTGGTGGGCCACCGAGTAGGTAACCGAGGCCACCCCGGCCGTCAGCCCGTGGAAGCTCTGGTCGAGCCCGACGATCTCGAAGCGCCCGGTTGCGAGCTTCGCGATGCGCATCGCGATCTCGTTCGACTCGGAGCCGGTGTTGAGGATGATCGCCTTCTCGAGGGGAGCGGGGAGGAGCTCCGCCAGGCGGGCAGCCAGGCGCACGACCTCCTCGGAGAGCATCCAGCTGTTGAGGTGGAGGACCCGATCACAGGCGGCTCGGATCGCCTCCACGATCCGCGGGTGGTTATGGCCGATCGTGCTGCAGATCTGGCCGCTCGTGAAGTCGAGAACCCGGTTGCCGTCGCGGTCCCAGATCCAGCTCCCGCTCGCCCGCTCGACGAGGAACGGGGCGAAGCCAGGGACATAGCGGATCAGGTGGCGATCGGCCAACGCCATCAGGGGGTCGCGCGCCATCGGTCCTCCTCGCTCACGCGCCTCTCCTCGGCGCCAGCATCCGAACCCCCAAATGACACCTCCAGCGACTCAGGCCGGAGGGCCGACTCTCCGCAGCCTACCAGCACACGCAGCCCGGCGGATGTGGGCAGCAGGCTGCTCGTGCTGGCTGGGGTGCCGCATGGGGAGGCCGGCGCGGTACGAACGGGTGATTGTGTCTCGCCCGCCGGCAGAGGAGCCTGCTGCGCGTGAGCTCGCCATACCCACCGTCGGGACGCGCGACGCTTGTGCTGGAGCGTCTGCCCGAGGCGTCCCACGAGCCCGACTCCGTCACCGATGCGCCGCTTGTCGGTTTCGACGCCTTCTCCTCTGAACATCGGATCTTCGGCTGGGTGCGGCTGTCCGCGGATCGCCTGACCGACCTCCTGAACGTGCACGCGGAGCTCGCGCTCGTCAACGTCCAGGTCGAACGGCTCTCGGACGGGCGGATGGAGTGGCTGGATCGTGTCGTCATCCATCGAGACCAGCTCGTCGCCGTTCGGGCGGGCGGCCCTCGGGGCGACCCGGCGCGCCGGCAGCGAGGGCGTCTCCATCCGCTGGTGGTCAAGTCCGGTTCCTACCTCATCGGCGGGTACCTGCACGCGCGGCCCGGCGTCGCTCCGCTCGTGGAGATCGGTCAACGGCCGCCCATGATCCCGCTGTCGTCGGCGTCGCTGGAGTACTGGCGCGAAGGGTGCCGGGTAGCCCAGTGGGTCGGGACGATCCTGTTCAACCGCGACCTGGCCGAGGCGATCGAGGTCGTTCACGAGGAGGACCTCGAGTTCGGAACGTTGACCTGGCGATTCATCGGTCGGGCCGGCCGGCCCGACCGGTAGGATCGTCGGCGAAGGGCGGAGCGGGGGCGAGCTGGTTGGGGGGTGCGGCCGAGGACTTCCGGCCCCTTGGCGGCTCCAGCCCGCCTGCCGCCCGCTTGTCGCGGAAGTAGAACGGATGGTCGGTTTCGGTCGGTCCGGCGTATACTCGCCTTCCCGTGGCACCTCGAACGCGCCCGTCGCTCCGTCTACCCGCCGCCGTCCGTTCTCCGTCCGCCGGCGACCCGCTGGCGCGCTTCACGCCGGCCGTCGCCGAGTGGTTCCGGGCCACGTTCGAGTCCCCGACCCAGGCGCAGGCCCAGGGCTGGGCGGCGATCTCGGATGGTCGCCATACGCTCATTCACGCCCCCACCGGCAGCGGCAAGACCCTGGCCGCGTTCCTCTGGTGCCTGGACCGCCTGGTGGTCCACCCCTCGCCCGTGACGCCGGCCGCCACGCGGGTCCTGTACGTCTCGCCGCTCAAGGCCCTGACCTATGACATCGAGCGGAACCTTCGCGCGCCGCTCGCCGGGATCGCGATGGCGGGCTCTCGGCTCGGCCGGCCGATTCCGCCGATCACCGTCGGGACGCGCACCGGTGACACCACAAGCGAGGAGCGCCGCCGGCTCGCCCGGCGACCGCCGGACATCCTCATCACGACACCCGAGTCGCTCTACCTGCTGCTGACGAGCTCGGCGCGGGAGATCCTGCGCGGCGTCGAGCATGTCATCGTCGACGAGGTCCACGCGATCGCGGGCTCCAAGCGGGGTGCCCATCTGACCCTCAGCCTGGAGCGGCTCGAGCGCCTGACCGCCCGCCCGCCGCAGCGGATCGGACTGTCGGCGACGCAGCGGCCGCTCGAGACGATCGCCCGGTTCCTGGGTGGAGCCGGCCCCGGCCGCGAGGTGGCGATCGTCGACGCGGGCGCGCGCAAGCCGCTCGACCTGCAGGTCGTTGTGCCCGTCGAGGACATGGGCCACTTCGGCGCAGCCATTCCCCTCGAGGAGCTGCCCGGCGGGCCGGCGGCCGGCCCCGAGGCCCGGATCTCGATCTGGCCGGCGATCCACCCCCGGATCCTGGATCTCATCCGCGCCCATCGCTCGACGATCGTGTTCTGCAACAGCCGCCGTCTCGCGGAGCGGCTCGCCGCCCGCCTCAACGAGCTCGCCGGCGAGGACCTGGTCAGGGCCCACCACGGCTCGATCGCCCGCGAGCAGCGGGTCGCGATCGAGGAGGAGCTCAAGGCCGGGCGGCTTCCGGCCCTCGTCGCCACCTCGAGCCTGGAGCTGGGGATCGACATGGGCGAGGTCGATCTCGTCATCCAGGTCGAGTCCCCGACCTCGGTCGCCCGCGGCCTCCAGCGCATCGGCCGGGCCGGCCACCAGGTCGGCGCTCCGAGCAGCGGGGTCATCTTCCCGAAGTATCGCGGCGACCTGCTCGAGTCCGCGGTGGTCACCGCCCGCATGCACGAGGGAGCGATCGAATCGACCATCCCGCCGCGCAACCCGCTCGACGTCCTCGCCCAGCAGATCGTCGCCATGACGGTCATGGATCGCTGGACGGTCGACGAGCTGGCCGAGGTCGTCACCCGGGCGGCGCCGTTCGAGACGCTCAGCCGGGAGGTCCTCGAAGGTGTTCTTGCGATGCTTGCCGGGGCCTACCCGTCGGACGAGTTCGCCGAGCTCAGGCCGCGCCTCACCTGGGATCGCCTGACCGGGATCGTCGAGGGCCGCCGCGACGCCCGGGTGGTCGCCGTGACGAGCGGCGGGACGATCCCCGATCGCGGCCTCTACGGCGTGTTCATGATCGGCGAGGCGGGCACGCCCGGCCGCCGGGTCGGCGAGCTCGACGAGGAGATGGTCTACGAGACGCGGGCGGGCGAGGTGATCACGCTGGGTGCGTCGTCGTGGCGGGTCGAGGCGATCGAGCGCGACCGGGTGATCGTGTCGCCCGCCCCGGGACAACCCGGCAAGCTGCCCTTCTGGCACGGCGACGCCGCCGGCCGGCCGATCGAGCTGGGCCGGGCGCTCGGCGCGTTCACCCGTGAGCTCGAGGCCGACCTCGGGCGGGGCGCGCGCGGCCGATCGGCGGCGCTCGCCCGGCTCGTCGAGCGCCACGATCTCGACCGCCTGGCGGCCGAGAACCTGCTCTCGTACCTCGAGGAGGAGCGCGAGGTCGTGGGAGCGCTGCCGACCGATCGGCGGATCGTCGTCGAGCGCTTCCGCGACGAGCTCGGCGACTGGCGGCTGTGTCTCCTCACGCCGTTCGGCGGTTGCGTCCACGCGCCCTGGTCGATCGCCCTGGAGGCTCGCCTCGCGGAGCGCCTGGGCGTCGAGGTCCAGACGATCTGGTCCGACGACGGGATCGCGATCCGCCTCCCCGAAGGGGACCTCGAGGGGATCGAGGGGCTCCTGTTCCCGGAGCCCGACGAGATCGAGGACCTCGTCGTCGGCGGGGTGGGCGGGTCGGCGCTCTTCGCCGCCCGCTTCCGCGAGAACGCCGCCCGGGCGCTCCTCCTCCCGCGTCGCCGGCCGGGGACGCGCACGCCGCTCTGGCAGCAACGCCAGCGGGCCGCCGATCTGCTCGCCGTCGCCTCGCGCTACGGCAGCTTCCCGATTCTCGTCGAGACGTACCGCGAGTGCCTGTCGGATGTCTTCGATGTGCCCGCCCTGCGCGAGCTGCTGGCCGGGGTCCGGCGGCGCGAGATCGCGGTCACGAGCGTCGAAACGCTCCGGGCCTCACCCTTCGCGAGCTCTCTCC
>JAJYXX010000404.1 GCA_021801545.1 Chloroflexota bacterium
CCAGGGCGAGACCCAGATCGAAGGCCAGGCGCACCTCGAAGCCGAACAGCGACACGGTCGGGCCGACGCCGAGGCGAAGCCGGTGACCGACGGTGCCGAGCGCCACGATCGAGGCGGCCACCGGCAGCACCGCGGCCCTCGGCCGGCGCGGTCCCACCAGCCAGGTCACGAGAGAGCCGATCAGCGTCGCCGCCGCGACGAACGTGGCGAGAACACCATAGGCCGCGAGTGGCATCGCCGCACCCTCCCCCGCCCTACTCGAGATAGTCCTTCAGCTTGCGCGAGCGCGACGGGTGGCGCAGCTTCCGGAGCGCCTTGGCCTCGATCTGGCGGATCCGCTCGCGGGTGACGTTGAACTCCTTGCCGACCTCTTCGAGCGTCCGGGCCCGGCCGTCCTCGAGCCCGAACCGCAGCTGGAGGACCCGCCGCTCGCGCCCGGTCAGCGAATCCAGGACCGCCTCGACCTGCTCCTTGAGCAGCTGGTGCGAGGCCGCCTCGGCTGGCGCCAGCGCACCGCGGTCCTCGATGAAGTCACCGAGGTGCGAATCCTCCTCCTCGCCGATCGGCGTCTCGAGCGAGACCGGCTCCTGGGACACCTTGATGATCTCGCGGACCTTCTCGGGGGTGACCTGCACCTCCTGGCCACGCGACATCGCCTCGGCGATCTCCTCGACCGTCGGCTCGCGCCCGAGCTCCTGGAGCAGGCCGCGCGAGACGCGGATCAGGCGGTTGATCGTCTCGACCATGTGGACGGGGATCCGGATCGTCCGGGCCTGGTCGGCGATCGCGCGGGTGATCGCCTGGCGGATCCACCAGGTCGCGTAGGTCGAGAACTTGTAGCCCTTCTCGTAGTCGAACTTCTCGACCGCCCGGATCAGGCCGATATTCCCCTCCTGGATCAGATCGAGGAAGCTCATCCCCCGCCCGATGTACTTCTTCGCGATCGAGACGACGAGCCGCAGGTTGGCCGACGTCAGCTGCTCGCGGGCGTCGCGCCCGATCCGCACCAGCTCGCCCTTGCGGTCGCGCAGCTTCGTCGTCGGCGGGACCAACGGGTCGTAGCCCATCCGCTTCAGGAGATCCGCGTCGTGGCCGCTCCTGATCCAGCGCTCGAGGGCCGGGTAGGCAACCTCCTCGCGCGTCCAGTCGTAGATCGCCCGCAGGCCGGGGTTGTCGCGCGAATCGAGATCGCCGTTGTGGACCGCCTGGTACGCCCAGTCGAGCAGCTCGACGAACGAGTCCGGGTCGAGCCGCCCGTTGTAGGCGGCGACGAGGTGACGGACCTCCTTGAGGAGCGTCTTCGTCCCCTCCGACTGCGCCTCCCGGGCGGCCTTGACGAGGTGGAACTCGGGCGTCGGGACGAGCAGGTCTGCGGCCGCCTCGTCGGCCAGGGCAGCACGGAGGATCCGCTCGGCCTCCGGGCCGAACGGCAGCTGATGCTGCGTCTTCGCCGTCCGGGTCTTGCGCTCGGTGTCGTGCTTCGTCCACTCGTGGAGCGAGACGATCGCCTTCCAGGGCTCCTCGGCGATCTGCTCGCCGAGCTCGATCGCCTTGGCCAGGACGACCTCCTCCTCGGCGGTCAGGAGGGCGACCTTGCCGATCTCCTTGAGGTACATCCGGACCGGGTCGTCGATCCCGATCATGTCGGCCGAGAGCGCCTCGAGCTCCTCGGCGGTCGGCTCCTCGAGCTCCGCGGCGTCGAGCTTGGCGGGGACCTCGGCGAGCAGCCGCGGCCCGAGCTCGACCGTCTCGCCCACCACCTCCACGCCGAGGTCGGCGGCCTCGAGAGCCTCCGGCGCGAGCCCCAGCTCCTCCTCTTCCTCCTCGTCCTCGATCGGAAGCGAGACGCGCGGCGGCCGCAGCGAGGCGAGCTTCGCCTCCTCGAGGTCCGCCTTCGCCCGGCGCGGCCGCGAGAGGACGGCCTCCACGAGCTGCTTGTCAAGCGGGTCGGTCACCTGGTTCCTCCGATCATTCACGAACGTCCGACGAGCGGCCCGCTGCCAGCGCGTGTCCCGGTCGCGGGCGTCGCGGACGTCGCGGACCGATCCGCCGGGCGGGCGAGAAGGCGTGCCTGTTCACGGCGCCGGTCGAGCGACCGACGCTCCTCGTTGATCTCCCGTTCCTGGGCCAGGAGCTGCTCGATCGCCGCCCGGTCACCGCGCCGCTCGGCCTCGGCCTGCTCGGCCTGGTTGTATTCGCTGCGCTCCTCGATTCGGTCGGCCTCGAGCGAGAGCAGGCAGTTTTCGATCGCGTAGACGACCCGCGACGGCGGCAGCGAGGCCGGGTCCGGGCCCTCCTTGGCGTAGATCGCGAGGGCGAGGGCGCGCGTCTCGTCGTCGAGCGACTCGAGGAGCCTGCCCCGGTCGAACCGCCCCGGCAGTCCGTGCTCGTCGGGGGCGCGCATGAGGACGATCGCCCGATAGAGCTCGCGCGCGATCGTGCTCGGCAGCATGTCCGGCCCGAGCTCGTCGGCGACCCTGAGCTGCTGGTCAGGCAGGAAGAGGATGAGCCGCAGGAGCTCGGCCTCGACCGGGCTGACCGCCCGCAGGACCTCGTTCACCGGCAGGGCGTCGGGGGAGGCGAGGACCGAGTCGGCCGAAATCCGGCTCTCCGACGAGGGCGAACCGCCGAAGCCCGAAGATCCCGCGGAGCCCGGCGCCGGGCGACGATGGAGCACCTCGAGCAGGACGCGCTCCTCCACCCCGCTCACCTGACGGAGCTTGCCGAGATAGCCGTCGCGCATCACCGGGTTCGGGACGGCGCGCAGGGTCGGCATCACCGCGTCGACGAAGCGCGCCTTGCCGCCGGGGGTCCGCAGGTCGACCTGGCGGGCGTGGAAGTCGATCAGGTAGTCGACGATCGGCAGCGCCGTCCGGACCTCCTCGCGCCAGAGGTCGGGCGAGGCAAGGACCACCTCGTCGGGGTCCTGGCCGTCGGGCAGGCGGACGACCCGGACCTCGTCGAGCTCGACCCCGCTGTCCGAGCCGGCGAGCTGGCGGATCAGCCCCTCGAGCGCCTGGACGCCGAGCGTGCCGGCCCGCTCCCCCGCCGCGTCGACGTCGTAGGCGAGGGCGATCCGCTTCGCGTAGCGCGTGATCAGCGCGACCTGGCCGGGCGTGAGCGCGGTGCCGAGCGAGGCGACGACGTTGTCGAAACCCGCCTGGTGGGCGATCAGCGCGTCCGTGTAGCCCTCGACGATCACCGCTTGGCCGGCCTTGCGCATCGGGCCCTTCGCGCGGTCGATCAGGTAGAGCGTGCGGCTCTTGTCGAAGAGCGGCGTCGCCGGCGAGTTCAGGTACTTCGGGCCGTGGTCGCCCGTGTCGCCCTCGCCGAGGAGGTAGCGGCCGCCGAGGCCGACCGCGTTCCCGCTCGCATCGCGGATCGGGAAGATGATCCGCTCGCGGAAGCGATCGTAGGCGCCCCGGCCGTTCGGGCGCGGTGTCGTCAGGCCAACCTCGGCGAGGTCGCGCGGGTCGGTCCCGCGGCGCGCCTGGAGCGTGCGCGACATCGTGTCCCAGCCGGCCGGCGCCCAGCCGAGCTGGAACTTCTCGATCGTCTCGCCGGTGAAGCCGCGGCCGTGGAGGTAGTCGAGCGCGGGCTGGCCGCTCTCGTGGGCGGTCAGGACCGTGTGGTAGAAGGCGATCGCCGTGTCGAGGACCTCGCGCAGGTGGGCCTTGCGCGCGTCCTGGGCGCGCGAGCGCTCGTCGAGCTCGACGCCGGCCTTTGCCGCGAGCGTCTTCAGCGCCTCGGCGAACGGGACCCCGTCGCGCTGCATGACGAAGCTGAAGACGTCGCCGCCCAGGCCGCAGCCGAAACAGTGCCAGCTGTCGCGGCCAGGCGTGACGACGAACGAGGGCGTCTTCTCGCCGTGGAACGGGCAGAGCCCTTTGAAGGTCGTGCCGGCCTTCTTGAGCGCGACCGTCTCCCCGACGACGTCGACGATGTTCAGTTTCGACTTGACTTCGGCTGCGACGCCGACGGCCAACGAGACCTCCTGGCGATCGATCTTCCCACCGATCCGATCCTGTCGCCGCGAACCGGAGGCCCTGAACCCGAGGCTCCGAATCGACCGCCCCGGCCCCGGTTCCTGCCGGCGATCCCCGGGGCGGCCGCCACCCGCCCCGGACATGACTGTGGGCGTGTCAAGTCTTGACACGCCGTTTCAGTCACCAGTTTACCACTTGACAGGGCGTGTGTATACCCCATGGGGGTATTGACAGGACGACGGTGGAGAGGGGTGCTCGGGGCCAGCCTTCGATCAGGGCTCGGAGGGGCTGCCCAACGTGGCGGCAACGACCTGGGCGACGCGCTGGTGCGACAGACCCAGGATCCGGGCGGCTTCCCGGACGGTGAGCCCCTCCCGCTCGACAAGCTTCCTGGCCAGCCGGCGCGTCAGCTCGGCGTACTCGCGCTCGTTCCGCTCGATCGCGGCGCGCAGGTCACGGACGCTCGCCAGATCGTGCCGGACGTCTTCCGGGAGCCTGGCTACGACCGTCACCTCGACGCTGTCAGGAGCGATGTCGAGAAAGGCCGCGATCGCATCCCGGGCCATCTCGTCGGCCTGGTCAAGCCGCCGGACCTGGCTGAACACGCCCGGGAGCTGCGCGACCCGGAGAAACCAGTAGCGGCCGTCACGCTCAGCGAGGACCTCGTACGAGCGCCGCTGATCACGCGAGTCGATCCCGCCTGTTTGCGCTGGCACCGTCATCTCCACCATCCGTCTCCGAGCTCCTGCTCCAGCCACTGTCTGAGAGGTCGTAGGGCACGACGTACGCGAAGCGCGGCGGGAAGAGCGGCCTGCCGTCGAACTTGACGAGCTGCTCCTTCATCAGCCGGCGCATCAGCTCGCCCGGGTCCGATGCGGGCGGGGCGGCGTCCGAGGCCTTCCGCTTGTGGCCCGCGAAACGGTCCGGATCAAGCAGGCTCATGAACAGCTCGAAGTCTTCCTCCTTGCCGTTGTGAGGCGTCGCGGTCAGGAGGAGGAAGTGGCGAGCGTGCGGGCGGACCCGCTCGGCGAGGAGGCGTCGCTTCGTCTTCTTGATCTCGCCCGAGAAGAGCTGGGCAGAGAGCTTGTGTGCCTGTCGAAGACGACCAGGTCCCAGTCGGGCGCGTTCTCGAGGAGAAGCTGGAGGTCCTCGTCGCGGCTGAGCTTGTCGAGGCGGGCAATCATCAGGTCCGTATCGGCGAACGGGTTGCCCGAGGCCGAACCCTCGATTCGGTCGCGGGTGAGGAGCGCGAAGTCGAGGTGGAACTTCTCGGCGAGCTCGGCCTGCCACTGCTCGACGAGCGAACCCGGGACGATGATGAGGCAGCGGCGGAGGTCACCGCGGACGATCAGCTCGCGGATAAAGAGCCCGGTCATGATCGTCTTGCCGGCGCCCGGATCGTCGGCGAGGAGGAAGGAGAGCGGCTGGCGCGGGAGCATCGCCTCGTAGACGGCGGTGATCTGGTGCGGGAGCGGCTCGACGAGGCTCGTACTGACCGCGACGTACGGGTCGAACAGGTAGGCGAGACCGATCCGCTTCGCCTCGCTCGCGAGCTTGAACGCCTCGCCGTCACCGTCGAAGGTCCAGGGGCGACCCTTCTCGACGATCGTGAGGTGCGGTTCGTCCTCGCGGTACACGAGGCGCTCGCCGACCTGGCCGTCGGTGGTCCGGTAGGTGAGGGTCAGGACCTCGGGGCCATGCCAGGTCACGTCGACGACGGTCACCGCGCGGTCCGCCACGACACCGGCAACGAGGGCGCCTTTCGTCAGCTCTTCGAGGCGGGCAATCGTTGTCCTCCCTCCGGCGTCCATCCGGCCATGACGACGACTCGGCGTCGAGTTGGTCCCGAGTGTAGGGTGCGCGAACGGGGAACGTCACGCTCGGGTCGCAGCGGGACGTGGACTCGCTCCAGCCCTGGGCAAGACGTCGTCCTCACCGCGGCCGGTCGAGATCATCAGGATTGGCGGGGTTCCAGTGTCGGCCCTTCTGGCACGCCGGGCAGACGTCGTCCGGCCACTCGACCGGGCGCTCGCAGCCGCACGAGCAGGCGCACGCCGGCTCGCCGTCGTCGAGGAGCCCGCCGGCGACGACGAGGGCGAGCTCCTCGGGCGAGTCGAGGTCGAACGGGTCGTCGTCCCAGAGCACGGCGCCATTGTGGCGAACCGCAGTGACAGCTCGCCTGTCACGACCCGTTCGCTGCCGGGCCGCCGCCCCCTGCGACCGATCGTGACGAGTGGCCCTATCGGGCGGCGATCAGCGTGGCTATCGTGCGCTTCGCACGCGGGAAGTTTTGACGCGCGGTCCATATGCTGGCCGCCGGGACCGCGCCGAGCCACTGGCGAGACCGGCCCGCCCTCAACCTGAGGGTATTCCGATGGCGACCGCTGCGCTGCCGAAGACCGGCCTCGTGATGCGCTACCTCGACGCGTTCAATCGCGGGGACTGGGACACCTACAAGACAACCCTCACCGCCGACTCGGTCCACATCGAGCCAGGCGGGATGGAATTGCATGGGCCTGACGCCTCGGTCGAGGGGGTGAAGGTCTTCAGGGTCGCCTTCCCAGATCTGAAGGGCGACGTCGTGCGCCTGGTCACCGATGATCAGGTGGCCGCAGCCGAGATCGTGTGGAAGGGCACCCACACGGGTCCGCTCGTCACCCCGACCGGGACGATCGAGCCGACCGACAAGCCGGTCATCGTCCACGCGACGAAGTTCTTCGTCTTCGAGGGTGACCGGATCAAGTACAGCCGCCACTATTGGGACATGATGGAGCTGCTCGGCGCCATCGGAGCGATCCCGGGCGCGCGCTGATCCGGCGCCCGCGCAGCTGACGCGCGGAGCGGGTGTTGGTCCGGCGTCGCCCAGGTCGAGCGCAAGAGCCCCGGCCGCCAGACCGGGGTTCTTCCATGCCCGCTTCGACGGGCGAGCGGCTCGTCGTGGAACCCGGGGACGTTGACGCCGGATGTCAGCATTCGCTGGACAGTTGGTCTACCGGGCCGCAACGTCACCTGACGGACCACATCGCCTGACTGGAGGAACCGATGGGAACGAGTGTCCAGGTCGTCATCGACTGCGCCGACCCGGCGCGCCTGGCTGACTTCTGGGGGGAGGCACTGCACTACCGGATCCCCGCGCCACCCCCGGGCTCCGCCAGCTGGGACGAGTGGGCCGTGGCGCAGGGAATCCCGGAGGACCGCTGGAACGACACCAGCGCGATCGAAGACCCTGACGGGAGAGGCCCGCGGGTCTTCCTCCAGCGGGTACCCGAGAAGAAGGTCGCCAAGAACCGGATGCACCTCGACCTCAACGTCGGTGGCGGCCCGGACGTCCCGCTCGAGGAACGACGGCTGCGCGTGGACGCCGAGGTCGCGCGGCTCAAGGCTCTCGGCGCATCCGACGCCCGCGGCGCGATCGAGCAGCACGGCGAGTACTGGGTCCGGATGAACGATCCTGAGGACAACGAGTTCTGCATCCAGTGAGCCCGCGCGCGGAGGCACGCGGCACCGCCCTCGCGGGCTCTCGGCGCGAGCTCAGTTCCCGTCGCTGACGTCCCACGGCAGGGGCATCGCCACTCAGCGGCCGCAGGCCAGGCGGCCTCGATGCGCGGCCCCGGGCGGGCAGGCGATCTCGTAGACGACCCGCTTGTTCGGGCGACGCCAGACCGGCTGGTGCTCGGCCATGAGGGTCGCGGTCTCGTGCTCGTACCGCTCGATCGGCTCTCGCGAGCTGGTCATCTGGGCCTCCACGCGCACTCCTCAGTTCAGTGGAGTACGGGCGTCAGGCCCGGCTGACACGGGCCGGATGGACCTCACGCCGTTCCTGGAGCCCGTGTATCCTCCGGTCGGTTTCGGTTGGTTTCGTTGCCATCCCCCCGCCCGGAGGTCCCGATGCGCTCCCGCCCAGTCCTATTCCTTGGGTCCGTGGTTGCCGCCGCGATCGCCGTCGTCACCTTGGCGGCCTGCTCATCGGGTGGCGCCACCGCGCCGACGATCAGCGACGCCTGGGTCCGGCCAGCGATGGGACCCGACCGACCGGCCGCGGCGTACATGGTGATCACGAACACGTCCGGCCAGGCGGATGCCCTCCTGAGCGTGTCGATGCCGGACGCGAGCTCGGTCGAGATCCACGAGACGGCGACCGACGCGAGCGGGATGATGGGCATGCACCCGATCGCGCGGCTTGACGTGCCGGCCGGCGGCACGGTCAAGCTCGAGCCGGGCGGCTACCACCTGATGATCATGGGCCTCACGAAGCCGCTCGAGGTGGGCCAGAAGGTCGAGTTTGATCTCGTCTTCGAGCGCGCCGGCA
>JAJYXX010000186.1 GCA_021801545.1 Chloroflexota bacterium
CCCGAAGTGGCTCGATTCCTGTCTCACGGCCCGGCAATCTTCGCCAATGTCCGGGGGCGGAGCAGTAGCGAGCGTCCGGCGACCGATTCGAGCCCGTCAGGCCCCGCCAGACCTACCACAGTCGGCCGAGCTTCCACGTAGTGCTCCCCGGAAGCGCATTGACGAGGAGAGCAGGCGGATGAGCGAAGTGGAAGGCGGAGTGCAGTGTGGGCTGCACTCCGCCCGCCTCGAGGCCGGAGGTTCGGCCAGCACCTCGCCCGTTCGTGCGGGAAAGCGTGGTGCCGAAGCCGGGGATCGAACCCGGACGAGGTTGCCCTCAACGGTGTTTGAGACCGTCGCGTCTGCCAGTTCCGCCACTTCGGCGCCGGGTGCCTCGGCATGACCGAGGTCCGTCGCGCCCATCGTACCGTCCCGAAGGGAGCGTCGGCGGCGGACGCCCCGACCTGAGTCGTGCCCCGACCTGGGGACACCCCGACCTGGGGACGCCCCGACCTGGGGACGCCCCGACCTGAGTCGTGCCCCGACCTGAGGGTTGCCTCCACGTGAGGGCTGCCGCGCCGGCCGAGCACCATGCTAGACTCGCCGCGCTTCGCCCACCCCTTCCGGAGGACCGCGCCGATCGCTGAGGACGACCTTCGCTCGACCACGGTCGCCGACGATCCCGTCCAACGCCGCGATCTCATCCTGCTCGAGCGTGCGCGTGCCGGCGATCTCGACGCCTTCAACGACCTCGTCGAGTCCTACCAGGACCGGCTGCATGCGCTCGTCGTGCGCATGGTCCCCGACCGGGACCAGGCCGCCGACGCCGTCCAGGAGGCGTTCTTCGCCGCGTACCGCAACCTGTCCGCGTTCCGGGGCGGGAGCGTCCGAAGCTGGCTGAGCAGGATCGCGGTGAACGCGGCCATGGATGCCCAGCGCGCCCGCAAGCGACGCCCGGTCCACCCGTATCCGGAGCTCGAGGACGAGGCATGGCAACCGCCGGCCGGCGAGGAGAGCGACCCGGAGCATGCCGTCGTCGCGGTCGAGCAGTCGCGCGCCCTCGCGGGTGCCCTCGCCGCGATCGGTGACGACCAGCGGACCGCCATCGTCCTGTTCGACGTCGAGGGCTACGACTACGCCGAGATCGCCGAGATGACCGGCGTGTCGCTGGGGACCGTGAAGTCGCGAATCCACCGCGGCCGGCTGGCCCTGCGCACGCTCCTGGAGGGGCGCATGGAACTGTTCCGAGGCTGAGGTCGTCTGATGGCCGTGAACGACATCCCCGCCCAGCACGCAGGACACGACGAGCTCCGCATCGTCGCGTTCGCCGCCGGCGACCTTGAAGGCGATGAGCTGAACGCCGCCTCCGCATTGATCGCCACCTGTGGGGACTGCGCCCGCCTGGCGGACAACGTCGCGCTGATCCAGACCGCGACGGCGCGGCTGCCGGCCCCGCGTCGCAGACGCGACTTCCGGCTCACCGAAGCGGACGCCGTGCGGCTCCGCCCGCCCGGCTGGCGCCGGTTCCTGGTCCGGCTGGCGAGCCCCGGCTTCGCGTTCACCCAGCCGCTGGCCGCTGGGCTCGCCACGATCGGACTGGCCGGGCTGCTCGTGACCACCATCCCGGGACTCCTGACCGGGTTTGCCGGATCAGCCGCCTCACCGGCGGACCGGGCCCTGGTCGAGATGACGTCGAAGGCGCCTGCCCCCGAGGCGCCCGAAGGTGCGGCGCCCACGCTGGCGGCACCAGCCGCCGAGCCGTCGCCGGTTGCGGGTGCGGCCGCGGGTTCGCAGGCTCCGGATGCCTCGCCGGTGCCAGCCCCGGCAGACGCGGCTGCGACCGAAGGTGCGACGCTCGAGGCCGCCAAGGGCTTGGCCCAGAACGGTGTCGCGGAGCGCGGCGCGGCCGGCGGCTTCTCGCCGGTCGTGCTCGGCTCGCTGCTGCTGCTGATCGGCGGTGTCGGGCTGTTCCTTCTCCGCTGGAGCGCCCGGCGCCTGACGGACGGCTGACACGCGCCCCGTGCCCTGCCCGCCCGAGCACCCGTTCACACGGCCCGCCCCGTGCTCGGCCCGCCCCGTGCTCGGCCCGCCTGAGCACCCGTTCACACGGCCCGCTCCCGTGGCGCCCTCGAGGGGACGCTGGACGGGCCGTGCGGCTGCCCGTCGGCAGGAAGAACGACCCTCGCGCGATGACCGGCCGCGGGCCATGATGGCGCGCGTGACCGAGGATCAGGCCGAGCCCGCCGCGCTGCCCCCGCGGCCGCCGTACGCGCTGCGCGGTCGGCTGCTGACGCCAATCGCCGCCGGGGGGACGCATCACGAACCCGATGGCGTCGTCGTCGTCGACGATGCGGGCCTGATCGCCCATGTCGGCGGCTGGGCCGCGTGGGACGCGGCCGGCAGGCCAGGCCGGGCCTCGGGTGCCGTCCACGACGTGCGGCCCTGGCTCATCCTGCCCGGGCTCGTCGATCTCCACGCCCACCTGCCCCAGATCCCGAACTCCGGGCTCGGTTCGGGCCTCCACCTGCTCGACTGGCTGGAGCGCTACATCTTCCCGCTCGAGCGCAGCTTCGACGCGGCGACAGCGTCGGTGGTCGCCCCGGCCGCGTTCGCGGCGATGGCCCGGGCCGGCACGACGACCGCCGTCCTCTACGGCGCCGCCTGGCCGGACAGCCTCGAGGCGGCGTTCGCGGTGGCCGAGAGGCACGGCATCCGGGCTGTCATCGGCAAGGTGATGATGGACCGCTTCACCTACCGCGACCTGCCTCCCGAGCGGCGCCTCGACACCGAGCTTCGCGAGTCCGCCGAGCTGTGCGAGCGCTGGCACGGCCGGGACGGCGGCCGTCTCATGTATGCCTTCAGTCCCCGGTTCGCCGTCAGCTGCACGGCCGAGCTGCTTCGGGAGTCGGCGGACCTGGCGCGCTCGACCGGCGCCTACTGGCAGACGCACCTCTCCGAGGACCGTAACGAGCTGGCCGAGGTGGCCCGGCTCTTCCCCGACGCGCGCGACTACCTCGACGTCTACGACCGGGCCGGCGCCCTCGGGCCGAGGACGATCCTGGCCCACGCGATCCACCTGTCGGACCGCGAGATCGCGCGCCTGGCGGAGACCGGCTCACGGATCGCGCACTGCCCCGAATCGAACCTCTTTCTGGCCAGCGGGGCGATGCGCCTCGCTCGCTACCGAGCCGCCGGGCTGATCGTCGGGCTCGGCTCCGACGTGGCGGCGGGACCGAGCCTCTCGATCTTCTCCGTGATGCGGGCCGGCGCCTACACGCACGACCTGATCCGCGTGACGTCCGAACCCGGCGGCGCCGGCGGAATGCCCTCGTTCGGGCCGCTCGACTGGCTCCGGCTGGGCACCCTCGACGGCGCCCGGGCGCTCGGGATCGACGACCGGATTGGCTCGCTCGAGCCCGGCAAGGAGGCGGATCTGATCGTCATCGACCACGCCCTGACGGCGCCCCTGCCGGGCCTCGAGGTCTCCTCGCCGGAGCAGCTCGTCAGCCGGCTCGTCTTCCGCTCGCACCCGGCGATGGTGCGGGGCGCCTGGGTGCGCGGGCGACTCCTGCCGGCCGACCCTCCGGAGGGTGGGCCGGTCGGACCTTGACTGCCCGCGGGGCCCGGGTCATCGTTCGGTCATGGCCACCATCGCGCGGCCGTCCCAGGCGCCGGCGCCCGGTTTCGCCGCGGGTCGATCCCTGCTCCGGCGCGAGGGTCCGGAGAAGCTGACCGGCCTGGCGCGCTACACCGACGACCTCGTCGTTCCGGGGGCGTGGTACGGCGTGACGATCCGCTCGACCGAGGCGCACGCCCGCCTCCTCGGGATCGAGCGCGACCCCGCGTTCGACTGGTCGCAGGTCGTCGTCGTCACGGCCGCCGACATCCCGGGCGACAACGTCGTCAGCCTGATGTCGGACGACCAGCCGGCGCTCGTGGCCGATGAGATCCGGCACGTGGCCGAGCCTGTTGCGCTCGTCGCGGCGGCCGACGCGGAGACGGCCCGCGCCGCGCTGGAGCACGTCCGGCTGCGGACCGAGCCGCTGCCGCCGGTTGTCGATCCGCTCGAGTCCGTCCGGGCCTTCGCCCGCTACGAGATCGCGAAGGGCGATGTCGCCGCCGGCTTCGCCGCCGCCGACCTCGTGGTCGAGGGGACGTACCGCGTCGGCCACCAGGAGCAGCTCTACATCGAGAACCAGGCGATGATCGCCATCCCGCGCGGCGGCGGCGGGATCACGGTCCAGGGCTCGCTCCAGTGCCCGTACTACGTGCACACGGCGCTCAAGCGTGCGCTCGCCCTCGATGACGCGCAGGCGGTCGTCGTCCAGGCCGAGACGGGTGGCGGCTTCGGGGGCAAGGAAGAGTACCCCTCGATGCTCGCGATCCACGCCGCGCTCCTGGCGCGGGCCGCCGGCCGGCCGGTGCGCATGATCTACGACCGCCACGAGGACCTGGTCGCGACGACGAAGCGTCACCCGGCGATCGTCACCCACCGCACCGGCGTGACGCGTGATGGTCGCCTCGTCGCGCAGGACATCGAGGTCGTCATGGACGCCGGGGCGTACTGCACGCTGTCTCCGGTCGTCCTGTCCCGCGGCACGATCCATGCCGCCGGCCCGTATGTCTGCCCGAACGTCCGGATCCGCTCGCGGACGATGGCCACCAACATGCTGCCGAGCGGAGCGATGCGGGGGTTCGGCGCGCCCCAGACCGAGTTCGCGGCCGAGATGCAGGTGAACCGGATCGCCGAAGCGCTGGGGATCTCCCCGGCCGAGCTCCGGCGGCGCTGGGCCTACCGGGTGGGCGACGTCACGGCCACCGGCCAGGTGCTCCGCGACAGCGTCGCCGCGCTCGAGGTCCTCGAGCGGGCGACGGAGGCGGCCGAATTCGAGCGGGGACGGGCGAGGACGGCCGCGGCGCGATGGGCCCGGCTCGAGGGCGCGGCGGGCGGCGATGGCGGGCACGTCGCGAGCGGGATCGGCCTCGCCCTCGCCTGGCACGGTGCCGGCTTCACCGGCGGCGGTGAGCTGAGGCTCGCCAGCGTCGCCGGCGTGGAGCTCACCTCCGAAGGGCGGATCCGCATGCTCACGGGCTCGACCGAGATCGGCCAGGGCGCGAACACGGTCCTGCCGCAGCTCGTCGCGGAGACGCTCGGCGTGCCGTACGAGGCGGTCGAGGTGGCACCCCTGGACACGTCGCTCGTCCCGAACAGCGGCCCCACGGTCGCGTCCCGCACGACGATGGTCGTCGGGGGGCTCCTCGTGCGGGCGGCCGAACGGCTGCGCGACGAGGTCGAGGCGCAGGCGGGACGCCCGTTCGCGGAGGCCTACGAGGATGTCGCGCGCGCCTGCGGTCCGGTGCGGATCGACGAGCAGTTCGGCGGCTACCCGGGGATCGAGTGGGACGACACGACCTACCGCGGCGATGCCTACCCCGCGTATAGCTGGGCATGCGCGGTCGCCGAGGTCGAGGTGGACCTCGACACCGGCGAAACGGCCGTCCGTTCGGTCGTCTCCGCCGATGACCCCGGTCGAGTGGTCAACCCGGTCCTCGCCACCGGCCAGATCGAGGGCGGCACGCTCCAGGCGGTCGGCTACGCGACGATCGAGGAGGCGAAGGTCGAGAACGGCCGCCACCTCAACGATCGCCTGGCGACCTACCTCATCCCGACCGCGATGGACGCGCCCCGGATCGAGGCGATCCTGGTCGAGGAGCCGTTCTCGGGCGCGCCGCACGGGGCGAAGGGTCTCGGCGAGCTGCCGATGGACGTCGTCGCGCCGGCGGTGGTCGCGGCGATCCACGATGCGACGGGCGTCTGGATCGCCGATCTGCCGGCGACGCCGGAGAAGATCCTCGCCGCCCTGCGGGCCGCCGGGTCGGGTGCGAAGGCGGCCGCGGAGCCGGCCGCGGAGCCGGCCGCGGAGCCGGCCGCCGACGCGCCTCCGGGAGCCTGAGGCAACCCGATGGCTGCGCCGACCGCGACCCCGACCGAGACGATCCGGTTCACCGTCAACGACACGCCGGTGGAGCTCGACGCGCCGGGCGGCCGGCGCCTCCTTGACGTCCTGCGCTACGACCTGGGCCTCACCGGCACCAAAGAGGGCTGTGGGGAGGGCGAGTGCGGGGCCTGCTCGGTCCTCATCGACGGTGACGTCGTCGACAGCTGCCTCGTCCCGGTCTGCCAGGTGGCCCGCCACGACGTCCGGACGGTCGAGGGCCTGGCCGACGGCGTCAGGCTCGATCCTCTCCAGTCGGCGTTCCTCGAGGCCGGCGGGACGCAGTGCGGGATCTGCACCCCCGGGATGCTCATGGCGGCCCGGGCATTCCTCGCTTCGGGTGCCGAGCCGACCGACGGAGCGATCCGAGAGGCGATCGCCGGAAACCTCTGCCGCTGCACCGGCTACACGAAGATCATCGAGGCGATCGCCCTGGCGGCCGGCGCGGTCCCCGCGTTCCGCCACATGCCGTCCACCGGCGCCGTTCGGCGGGTGGCCGCCCCGCCGAACGGAGGCCCGGCCATCGTTCCGTCCCCCACGCTGCGGCAGGCGCTCCGCCTGCTGGCCGAGACGGGCGGGCGGCCGATCGCCGGGGGCACGGACGTCATGGTGGCGCTGGCGGCGCGATCGCTCCCCCGCGACGGACCCTTGCTCGACATCTGGGGCCTCGAGGAGCTGCGGGGCATCCGGCTCGAGGGCGACGAGCTCGTTCTTGGCGCGCTCACGACGTACGCCGAGCTGCGTCGCTCGCGCGTCGTGGCCGAGGCGCTGCCGGTCCTGGCCGAGATCGCCGCGACGATCGGCGCCGCCCAGATCCAGAACCGCGGCACCGTCGGCGGGAACGTCATCAACGCCTCGCCGGCCGGCGACATGCTGCCGCTGCTCCTCGCGACCGAGTCCTCGATCGTCCTGGCCAGCGTCCGCGGCGAGCGGACCGTGCCGGCCTCAGCATTCTGGAGCGGCTACCGCCGGACCGTCCGAGCCGCCGACGAGCTCGTCGTGCGCATCCGCATTCCGCTCGTGCCGGACCGCCGGGTGCGCTATCGGAAGATCGGGACACGCCGCGCGCTGGCGATCTCGAAGGTCGTCATGGCCGTCGCCTGGCGGGAGGACGGGTCGACCTGGCGCGACGTCCGGATCGGCCTCGGCTCGGTGGCCGAGCGGCCGATCCGCGCTCTCGGGGCGGAGGCGGTCCTCGAGGGTTCCCGGCCGACGACGGAGACGGCGGATCGCGCCGCGGCGGCGGTGGAGGCCGAGATCCGGCCGATCGACGACGTTCGGTCGACCGCCGACTATCGGCGGGCGGTCAGCGGACGCGTCCTCCGGCGGATCGTCCTCGAGGCCGGCGAGGCCGGCGCGAGGTAGGCGGGCGGCCGTCCACCGTTCGCGCCCGCCGTCGACCGAGCGCCTCGTCCCGGCGCCGGCCCGTGATTCAGGCCGGCGTCGCCCACATCAGCGCCCCGGGGCGGCAGCGCGTGAGACACAGCCCGCAGCGGGTACACAGCTCCTCGTCGAGCTCGGCCTTCTTGTCGACGACGCGGATCGCGTGAGGCGGACAGGAGAGCTCACACAGGCCGCAGCCGTTGCACAGGTCGAGGTCGAGCAGCGGAGGCCCGGCGACGTGCTCGGGATTCGTGCGCCGGAGTGCCAGACCCCTGATCTCGGCGATGCCGGCATAGCGGTGTGCGTCGAGCCAGGCGGCGACCTCGCCGGCGATCTTCGCGAACACCCGCGGCCCGCGCAGGATGGCGGCCGTGCAGACCTGCACGGCCGACGCCCCGGCCATGACCATCTCGATCACGTCGGTCCCACGCGCCACGCCGCCGCAGCCGATGACCGGCAGGTCGACGGCGCGGGCGATGTCGAAGATGCAGCGCAGGGCGAGCGGCTTGAGGGCCGGCCCGGACAGCCATCCGTAGCCGTCCTCGCCGCCCATCCGCGGCAGGCCTGTCTCGACGTCGATCGCCAGGCAGGGCCCGAACGAGTTGATGGCGACGACCCCGTCGGCGCCGGCCTCCTTCGCGTGCACCGCGGCCCGCGACATCTCGCGCCCGAGGGGGCTCATCTTGACGAACACGGGCACCTCGACGGCCGCCTTGGCGGCGCGGATCGCCGCCATCATCGGCTGCGGGTCCTCGCCGATGTAGTGGGTCGAGAGCTCGAGGGCGTCGGCGAACGGCCGGACGCGTGGGGCGAGCTGGGCGATCTCCTCGGCCGTGTAGCCGAGGCTGATGATGAGCGGCAGCCCCGCGCTCCTGGCGATCTCGTACTCGCGTTCGATCCACTGCTCGGGCGGCAGCTCGGACCACAGCTCGG
>JAJYXX010000048.1 GCA_021801545.1 Chloroflexota bacterium
CTCGATGGATCGCTTCGACAAGTTCACGGATCGCGCGCGCAAGGTCCTGACCCTGGCTCAGGACGAGGCGCAGCGGTTCAACCACAACTACATCGGCACGGAGCACCTCTTGCTCGGCCTCGTCCGCGAGGGCGAGGGGGTCGCCGCGCGCGTCCTCGAGAACATGAACGTCGAGCTGCCGAAGGTGCGAACCGCGGTCGAGTTCATCATCGGACGAGGCGATCGGCCGGTCGTGGGCGAGGTCGGGCTGACGCCGCGCGCGAAGCGGGTGATCGAGCTCGCGATCGACGAGGCCCGCCGCCTCGGCCACAACTACATCGGCACGGAGCACCTCTTGCTCGGCCTCGTCCGCGAGGGCGAGGGGATCGCCGCCGGGGTCCTGGAGTCGCTCGGGGTGAACCTCGACAAGGTTCGCCACGAGGTGATCAGGGTCCTCTCGCAGTCGTCCTCGGCCGGCCCGGCGCAGGAGACGAAGCGGGCCAGCAAGACGCCGACCGTCGATCAGCTCGGGATCAACCTGACCGAGGCGGCGCGGGCGGGCAAGCTCGACCCGGTGATCGGGCGTGAGAAGGAGATCGAGCGCGTCATCCAGATCCTCTCGCGCCGGACGAAGAACAACCCGGCCCTGATCGGTGAACCCGGCGTCGGGAAGACGGCGATCGCGGAGGGGTTGGCGCACCGGATCGTCAGCGGCGACATCCCCGAGACGCTGGCGAACAAGCGTGTCCTGACGCTCGACATCGGCTCACTCGTGGCCGGGACGAAGTACCGGGGCGAGTTCGAGGAGCGCCTGAAGAAGATCATCGAGGAGCTCCGGAACACGAACGACGCGATCCTCTTCATCGACGAGCTGCACACCCTCGTGGGGGCCGGTGCGGCCGAAGGAGCGATCGATGCGGCGAACATCCTGAAGCCGCCCCTCGCGCGCGGCGAGCTGCAGTGCATCGGCGCGACCACCCTGGACGAGTACCGTAAGTACGTCGAACGCGACGCTGCGCTCGAGCGCCGCTTCCAGCCGGTGCTCGTGGAGGAGCCGACGCTCGAGCAGACGATCGAGATCCTCAAGGGGATCCGCGAACGGTACGAGCAGCACCACAAGGTGACGATCACGGACGAGGCCGTGCGGGCCGCCGCCGATCTCTCGATCCGCTACATCACCGACCGGCACCTGCCGGACAAGGCGATCGACCTGATCGACGAGGCGGCGAGCCGCGTCCGGCTCCGCTACGCGTCCGCGCCGCCCGCCCTGCGCGAGGCGCAGCGCGAGCTCGAGCGCGTGACGAAGGAGAAAGACGCCGCGATCAACGCCCAGGAGTACGAGGAGGCCGCCGCGCTGCGCGAAGCCGAGGCGACCGCCCGCGAGAAGGTCGACACGCTCCGTGGCGAGTGGCAGGCCCAGGTGACCGCGGAGCAGCCGACCGTCGGCGAGGAGGAGATCGCCCAGGTCGTCGCGATGTGGACCGGCATCCCGGTGACCCGGATCGCCCAGGAGGAGTCCGAGCGGCTGCTGCACATGGAGGAGGCGCTCCACGGGCGGGTGATCGGCCAGCAGGAGGCGATCGAGATCGTCTCGCGGGCCGTCCGTCGGGCCCGGGCCGGCCTGAAGGACCCGAAGCGCCCGATCGGTTCGTTCATCTTCCTGGGCCCCACCGGGGTCGGCAAGACGGAGCTGGCCAAGGCGCTGGCCGAGTTCATGTTCGGCAGCGAGGACGCCCTCATCAAGATCGACATGAGCGAGTTCATGGAGCGTCACAACGTCAGCCGGCTCGTCGGGGCGCCGCCCGGCTACGTCGGGTTCGACGAAGGCGGCCAGCTCACCGAGGCGGTGCGTCGGAAGAGCTACGCGGTCGTCCTCCTCGACGAGGTCGAGAAGGCCCACCCCGAGGTCTTCAACATCCTGCTCCAGATCCTCGAAGACGGGCACCTCAGCGATGCCAAGGGTCGGCGGGTCGACTTCCGCAACTGCATCATCATCATGACCTCGAACCTCGGCGCGAAGCAGCTCCAGACGAACGCCGGCCTGGGGTTCCGGGCGATCGGCGACAGTGAGGCGGCCCGCCAGCAGTCGTCCTACGAGCTGATGCGCGAGAAGGTCCAGGCCGAGCTGAAGAACGCCTTCCGGCCCGAATTCCTCAACCGGATCGACGCGACGGTCGTCTTCCGCTCGCTGACCGTCGATGAGATCCGCCAGATCGTGGATCTGATGCTCGCCCGCGTGCGCGACCAGCTGCGTGCTCAGCAGATGTCGCTCGAGGTCACCCAGGCGGCGAAGGACCATATCATCAAGATCGGCTACGACGTGGCGTACGGAGCCCGGCCGCTTCGCCGGGTGATCCAGAACATGATCGAGGACGTTCTCGCCGAGCACATCCTGCTCGGCAAATACGAGCTCGGGACGACGATCGTCGTCGACAAGGGCGAGACGGGTCTCGACATCCACGCCGCGGACGAGAAGACCCCGGTCGAAGCTCGCTAGGCCGGCCGTCGCTGTGGCGCGGTCCCAGAGCCGGTACGTCTGCCAGGCCTGTGGCGAGGCCTTCCTGCGTTGGGAGGGCCAGTGCCGGGCGTGCGGCGCGTGGAACAGCCTGGTGGAGACGCTCGTTCGCGAACCGGCCGGCGGGCGTCGCGCGAAGAGCGGCCTGTCGGGAACCGGGGATCACCCTCGACCGGTCCCCCTCGGCTCGATCGCCGAGGACGAAGTCGCCCGGCTCCGGGTGGGCATCGGCGAGTTCGACCGGGTGCTCGGCGGCGGACTCGTGCCGGGCTCGATCATCCTCGTCGGCGGGGAGCCCGGGATCGGCAAGTCGACGCTCCTCCTCCAGGCAGCGGCCAGCCTCGCGGGCTCGCTCGAGGCGAGCGGCGGCCGGGTGCTCTACGCCTCGGGCGAGGAATCGGCCGCCCAGGTTCGACTTCGCGCAGCGCGGCTCGGGGTTCTCGCCGGTCCATCGGCAGAGGGGATCTCGGTCGTCGCCGAGACCGACGTCGGTCGGGTCGTCGAACACGCCCGGGCCGGGCGCCCGAGCGTGCTCGTCGTCGATTCGATCCAGACCGCGACCGTCGATGAGCTCGACGGGCCGGCCGGCAGCGTCGGCCAGGTCCGCGAGTCCGCCTACCGGCTGATGGAGCTCGCGAAGGGCGAGGGGATCGCCGTCGTGCTCGTCGGCCACGTCACGAAGGAGGGGAACCTGGCCGGGCCGAAGACGCTCGAGCACCTCGTCGACGCGGTTCTCGCCCTCGAAGGCGAGCGCTATGCCGCGCTCCGCCTCCTGCGCGCCTCGAAGAACCGGTTCGGCTCGACCGAGGAGGTCGGTGTCTTCGAGATGGGCGAGCTCGGCCTCGTGGAGCTGGCAGATCCGGCGCGAGCGTTCCTCGTCGAGCACGAGAGGCCAGCGCCGGGGAGCATCGTCGCCCCGACCCTGGAGGGAAGTCGCCCGCTGCTCGTCGAGGTGCAGGCGTTGACGGCTCCCAGCGGCTACGGGACGCCGCGCCGGACCGCGAGTGGCCTCGATCCGAACCGGTTGGCCCTGCTGATCGCCGTGCTCGGCCGCCGGGCGGGCATCGGGCTCGCCAGCCACGACGTCTACGCCAACCTGGCCGGTGGGCTGACGGTCGATGAGCCCGGCCTGGACCTGCCCGTTGCTCTGGCCCTCGCCTCATCGGTGCGCGATCGCCCGGTCCGTTCGTCGACGGTCGCGATCGGCGAGGTGGGTCTACTCGGCGAGCTCAGGACTGTCAGCGGTCTCGAGCGCCGGTTGCGGGAGGCGGCCCGGCTCGGCTTCATGAGGGCGATCGTTCCGGCCCCGTCCCGCGGCTCACCGACACCGTCAGCGGCGGGGATCGAGGTGATCGAGGTCGCCGCGCTCCGCGAGGCGATCGAGGCTGCGCTTGCGCCCGTGCCCGCCGGCCGCGGGCCCGAGACACCGTCGGCCGGCGACAACCGGGGTCTGGTGACGAGATCATGACGCCGATGCTAGGCTGGAAGACTGTCGCGCGGCGCGCAGCGGCGGGCCGCCCCGCGAGCCCCGTCCGTCTCGATCCAGGGAGCTCGGACCAGACCGTGATCCGCATCATCCGCGTGCTCGGCGCTGCCCTCGGGGGCATCGTTGGCCTCGTCCTGGCGGGCTCGAACAGCGAGCTCATCTCCGGGACGGACTACGGCGGTGCCTTCCTCGCCGCCTGGGTCGTCGCCTGGATCGTCGTCGGGTTCGCGATCCTGCCCTACCTGACGGTCGTGCCGGCTGGCTGGCTGATCCGCCAGGTCGAGGAGCTGTCGACGGCCGAGTTCGTTACCGCCGTGGCCGGCCTCCTGCTCGGCCTCCTGATGGGCCTCCTGCTCGGTCTCCCTCTGGCCGACGTTCCGGCGCCGCTCGGTACCTGGCTCCCGCTCGGCATCTCGCTCTTCCTCGGGCTCGGGATGATGGGGCTCACCGTCGCCAAGCGTGCCGATCTCATTCTTGCCGCCGAGGCGATCGGGCTGATCCGGCGGCCGGGCGCCGAGGCCACGGCCCGGGCCCTCCGGGGCGAGCCGCACATCGTCGTCGACACGAGTGCGATCATCGACGGGCGGATCGCCGAGATCGTCGCCTCGGGCTTCATCTACGGGACGCTCGTCGTGCCGCGCTTCGTGCTCGACGAGCTCCAGCACATCGCCGACAGTCCGGACACCCTGCGCCGGAACCGTGGCCGTCGCGGCCTGGAGATCCTGGCCCAGATGCAGAAGCAGTCGGCGACCCCGGTCGAGATCGTCGACGACGACGTGCCCGATATCGCCGAAGTCGACGCCAAGCTCGTCGCCCTCGCCAAGGCGCGCAGCCGGGTGATCCTGACCAACGACTTCAATCTCAACCGCGTTGCCGAGGTCCAGGGGCTGCGGGTGATGAACATCAACTCGCTCGCGAACGCCGTGAAGCCGGCGGTCCTGCCGGGCGAGGAGCTCAGGGTCCGCGTCATCCAGGAGGGCAAGGAGGCGGGCCAGGGCGTCGGCTTCCTCGACGACGGGACGATGATCGTCGTCGAGGGCGGCGCGCGGTTCATCGACCGCGATCTCGACGTGTCGGTCACCCGAGTTCTTCAGACGGTGGCGGGGCGGATGATCTTCGCCCAGCCGCGCCTCGAGTGACGGCGCCGACGGCCGAGACAGCCCCGACGGGTCGGGCGGCTCCGACCGAGGAGCCGATCGTGCTGGCGGCCGATGCGATCGTCGTCGCCGCCGGGTCGAGCACGCGGATGGTCGGAACCGACAAGCTCGAGGCCCGGATCGGTGGACGACCTCTGCTCGCCTGGACGCTCGAGGCGCTCGCCCGCGCCGCCGGCCTGGAGCGGATTGTCGTCGTCGCTGCCCCGGGCCGGGTCGACGAGCTGCGTGCCCGCGACTGGCTGCCCGAGCGTGTCATCGCGGTCGTGCCCGGCGGGCGGCGTCGGCAGGACTCGGTGGCGGCCGGATTCGCGGTGCTCGAGTCGCTCGCGCCCGCCGGCGAGGAGCGGGTCGTTCTCGTCCACGATGGTGCGCGTCCGCTCGTCTCGGGCGACCTCGTCGCGCGGGTGGTGGTGGCCGCGGCGGTGCACGGGGCGGCGATCCCGGTCGTGCCGGTCGCTGAGACGGTGAAGCGCGTGACGGACGGCTGGATCGAGGCCACGATCGATCGGGCGCCTCTCGCCCTGGCCCAGACGCCCCAGGGAGTGCAGCGGGGGCTCTTGCGCCGCGCCTACCGTCTCCACCCGCCGGGCGGGCCGGAGGACTGGACCGACGAGGCGGCCCTGCTCGAGGCCTGTAGAATCCCGGTCCATGTGGTCCCCGGTGAGACGAGCAATCTCAAAGTGACGCTGGCCGAGGACCTCGTCCGGGCCGAGGCGGCGCTGCCTGGCCGTGCCCGCCAGCGGGTCGGCCAGGGCAGCGACAGCCATCCCTTCGGGCCCGACGCGCCGCTGATGCTCGGCGGGATCGCCATCCCCGGGGCGCCCCGCCTGCACGGTCACTCCGACGGCGATGTGGCGCTCCACGCGATCGCCGATGCGTTGCTTGGGGCGGCCTCGCTCGGCGATCTCGGTCGGCTCGCGCCGGCTGGCCCGGAGACGCCGCGCGGGGTCGCGAGCGGCGAGCTGCTCCAGGCGGTTCTCGGGCGGCTGCGCGAGGCGGGCTGTCGGCCGGTCTCGATCGACCTGACGATCGTCGGCGCCCGACCCCGGCTGCTCGCCTGGCTCGAGCCGATGCGCGACGCGATCGCCGAGCTTGTCGGCCTCGGCGCCGAGAGCGTGAGCGTGAAGGCCTCGTCGGGCAACCTGGCGGGGATGGAGGGGGCCGGACGCGGGCTCTCCGCCCACGCGATGGCGGTCATCGAGGTGCTCCCGTGACGGTCCGGCTCTTCGACACGCTGAGCGGTGAGGCACGCGAGCTCGAGCCACTCGAGCCCGGACACGTCCGCGTCTACAGCTGTGGTCCGACCGTCTACGGCCCGGCCCACATCGGGAACTTCCGCTCGTTCCTGTTCGCCGATCTCCTCGTGCGCTACCTGCGCTATCGCGGCTATCGCGTCACGTGGGTGATGAACATCACCGACGTCGATGACAAGATCATCCGCGGTGCGGCTGCAACCGGGATCATGATCGAGGAACTCGCGGCGCGCTACACGGAGCAGTTCCTGGCTGACGCGCGGACGCTGCGGATGACGATGCCGGACGTCCTGCCCCGGGCGACCGCACATATTCCGGAGATCGTCGCCCTGATCCAGACGCTCCTCGAGCATGGTCACGCCTACCGGACCGATGACGGTTCGATCTTCTTCCGGATCGCCTCATGGCCGGCGTACGGTCGCCTCTCCCGGCTCGATCCGGCCCAGCTGCGAGTTGGGGAGCGGGTGGAGGCGGACGACTACGGCAAGGACGACGTCCGCGACTTCGCGCTCTGGAAGGGGCCGAAACCCGGCGAGCCGGTCTGGGAGACGGCGATCGGGCCCGGCCGGCCCGGCTGGCATATCGAATGCTCGGCGATGAGCATGCGCCACCTCGGGCCGTCGTTCGACATCCACACCGGCGGCATCGACCTGATCTTCCCGCACCATGAGGACGAGATCGCCCAGAGCGAAGCGGCGACCGGTCAGACGTTCGTCCGGACCTGGCTCCACTGCGCGCACCTCCAGACGGGCGGCGAGAAGATGGCGAAGCGGACGGGCAACATCGCCCGGGTCGCCGAGCTCCTCGAGCGGGGCATCTCGCCGCGAGCCCTCCGCTATGCGCTGATCTCGGCCCACTACCGGACGAGCCTCGCCTACAGCGACGAATCGCTGGCCGCCGCGGCGAGCGCGGTCCAGCGTCTCGACGCGCTCCTCGGCGCGCTCGATGCGTACCGCCAGGAGAGGCCGGGTGACGCTTCGCTCGAGGCGCTGCTGAAGGGCGCGAGGGCCGCCTTCGAGGCGGCCCTCGATGACGACCTGAACATCTCGCCAGCGCTTGCCGCGCTGTTCGAACTCGTCCGCGAGTTGAACCGGCGGATCGACGCCCGCTCACTCTCGACGGCCGACGCCGCCTGCGCCGCGGCCGTCATCCGCGACCTCGACCGCGTCCTGGGTGTCACCGCCGGCGAGGCCCCCGAGCGACTCCCGGACGAGCTCGTCGCGCTGCTCGAGGCGCGCGCCGCGGCCCGGGCTGCCCGCGACTGGGCCGAGTCGGATCGTCTGCGCGCTGAGCTCGCGGCCCGCGGGATCGTCGTCGAGGACACTCGCGACGGCCAGCGCTGGCGCCGGACCGGCGAGGGTGAACAGCGCTGGGTGAACCATGGCTGACCGACGACGCCGTCCCGGTGACGAGAAGGCCGGTGGGCCCGTCGGAGGCGGTTCGGGCGGGTCCCGGAAGCCGGCGCCGGGCGGCGGTCGGCCGACCGGCCCACGACGGGCCGGCGCGGGTGCCGGTGGGCCGGGGAAGCGGGGACCGTCGGGCGGCCAGCGACCAGCGGGTTCGGGACCACAGACCCGGGGCTTCGGGTTCCGCGAAGAGGAGGTTCAGGGCCCCTCACCGGGGGTGCGACGTGGACGCCCCGAGCCCCAGGAAGCAACTCGACCGCCAGGGGCTTCGACCCGCCGCGAGGGGCCACGAGCGAGCCATCCGCCGACGAGACCGCCGTTCTCCGGACCGCCCGAACGACGGGGTCCGCCGCCGGGCCGACCCGTGGGGCGGCCGGTCGGGCCAGTCGGAGAACGAGCCGAACGGCCGCGCCGACCACCGTACGGTCCGCCTCCCCCCGGCGCGGGCCGGCGCCCGCCGGTGCCCCGCCCGT
>JAJYXX010000282.1 GCA_021801545.1 Chloroflexota bacterium
CGGGGGTGAGTCAGACGCCATTCGCATCTCGGTACCTCCACCGAGATGTGCGCCGGTGACTCGAAAACTACAAGATCTAGTGCTCTCGAACCGATCGGACCGCTAGATGTTGTGGTTTGGCTGGCGAGGAAGGATTCGAACCTTCAATCCCCTGATCCAGAGTCAGGTGCCTTACCGTTTGGCCACTCGCCAGCGAGCGGGAGGATGATACCGCAACCCACCTCGAGCGGCCGTCGAACGACCGGCGAGCGCCACCGTCAGGACTGGTCGGGCGACTGGGACGAATGGCCCGGGACGGACGGCACTTGCGGCTCGGCCGCCGGTTGGCACACTCGGACCGGGAGGCAAAGACGACCGAGGATGACCACCAGCGAGTTCGTTGTCCAGCTCCGCAACCGCCCGGGCGCGCTCGCGGAGTTCGCCAGGGCGCTGGCGGCGCGGGGCGTCGACATCGTGAACATCGGCGGCGGCGGGCTCGGGGACGTGGGCTACGCGATCGTGACGACGAGCGACGAGGCGAAGACGCGCGAGGTGCTCCGCGCCTCCGGCCACCTGTTCGCCGAGGGACACCCGGTGATCGTCGAGATCGAGGACCGGCCGGGCGAGCTCGCCTCGGTGACGGAGCGGCTGGCGGACGCCGGGATGAACATCGAGGGGATCGTGCTCGTCGGCCGGTCGCCAGCGACGGTCGAGGTGGCGATCACCGTCGACGATGCGGCTCACGCCCGGCGGGTGCTCGGGCTCGACACGTGAGGCAGCCCCGGCCGTCGCGCTTCTGGGTGGCGTTCTTCCCGCGCTTCTACCGGATGATCCGGGTCGTTGAGCCGCTGCTGCGACGCTGGCTATGCCGCCACCTGCTCGGCGACACGGTCGAGCTGACGGTCGTCGGCCGGCACTCGGGCCGGCCGCGCCACACGTCCCGCTCGGCCTGCTGACCGTCGGGCCGGCTGATCGGCTCGACGGTCAGCCCGACCGGCTGGCCGGGAACCGCGCGCCGGGCCGTTCCCGCTATCCGGCCTGGAGGGCTTCTCGGCTGATCTCGTAGGCGCGGCGATGGTCGCCGATCTGGGCGAGCAGGTCCGCCCACTCGCCGAGGACCTCCCGGAGCCGACCGGGTCGGGCGGCTGCGCGAGCGAGACCTGCCGCCCGCTCGTAGGCGTCGTTCGCCTCCTGCGGCCGCCCGAGGGCGACGAGCGCCCGGGCCCGGGTGGCGAGCGCATCGACGGTCGCCTTCTCGTTCGACGTTCGTTCCGCGAGGGCGACTGCTCCGTCGGCGAGCTCGAGGGCACGCGCCGGGTCGCCACCGGCGAGCGCGATCCGTGCCTCGGTGTCCGTGACGTGGGCGAGCATTCGCTCGTCGCCGAGCCGCTCGAACCGCCGCCGGGCGCTCGCGGCATGCTCGGCCGCCCGCTCGAGGTTCGGCAGGGCGAGGAACGAGAGGGCGAGGTCGTTCTCGAGCTCAGCGGTTTCCGCCTCGGCCTCGAGCGCGCTGAAGAGGGCGAGGCTCTGGTGGCCGGTCCGGATCGCCGCCTCGAGATCGCCTGTCTCGCGGTAGCTCATCGCGAGGTCGCACAGGAATGTCGCCCGGCGGCGGTCGTCGAGGGTGGACTCGAGGGCCCGGGCCTCGTCGAGGTAGGCAAGGGCAGCGGCCGGGTCGCCGTCTCGCGCCTCCACGGTCGCCAGGGTCATGAGGACCCGGAGGTGGAAGCGCGGTTCGATGGCCAGGCCGGCCCGGACGCTGGCCAGGATCGAGCCCAGCAGGTTCCTCGCCTCGGCCGAGTTCTCGAGCTCGTACTGCGCGCCGGCGAGCCAGTGATTCGCGCGCGCCGCATCCGCCTCGCGCCCGAGACCAGTGAAGAGATCGGCCGCCTCACTGGCCGCGCCCACCGCTTCGGCCGGCTGATCGAGCCGGATCAGCGCCTCGGTCAGCCCGACGAGGAGCTCGGCCCGGGTGGCCCGCTCCGGCCCGGCGGCGAGGAGCGTCCGGTAGGCGTCAGCCGCCTCCAGCCAGCGGCCGGCGGCGAGCCGCAGGTCCGCCTCGAGCCTCGTCCAGGCCGGCGTCTCGTCGCTGATCAGCGAGCTGGCCGGGACGCCGAGCCGGTCGGCGAGGAAGTCGAGCGCCGCCATCGAGGGCTTCACCAGGCCGTTCTCGAGGGCGCTGACGTACGCCTTCGTGTAGCGGCCCTCCGCCAGCCGCTGTTGGGTCAGGCCTGCTCGCAGTCGTGCCGCCTTCAGCCGCGCCCCGATCTGGCGGGCCAGGTCGGAGGTGTCGACCACGATCCGGTGGCGGCGCTTGATGGTCTGCTGGCTGCTGGTTGATCGGGTGGCGCGTGCGTCCGTGTTCATGGCTGACAGTGTACAACTCGGGACAAGTCCCGTTGACGGTGTCGACGTCGACGAACAATCCGGCCAGCGTGACACCGAGCCGGCCGGCTAGGAGTGCGGCCGCGGCGAGCGAGGGCAACGTCCGGCCGTGCTCGAGGGCGGAGACGTAGCCCTTCGTCAGCGGTGCCCCAAGCTCGGCCTGGGTGAGCCCGAGGCAGCGGCGCCGGTCGCGGATCGCCCGACCGAGGGCGACCGCGAACGGGGAGCCTGGACCGTGACCCTGATATTTAGCAATAGTTGACTTTCGAATGCGGACAGCCTACCATCCCGGCGTTGCCCCCGAGGCGTTGCCCCCGAGGCGTCGCCCCCGAGGCGTCGCCCCGATCGGGGCGCAGAGCAGGGGCACACGACGCAAAGGAGAGGACCATGGGTCGCTCGCGGATCACCAGCGCCCGGCGGATCGCCGCCGTCATCCTGTCCGGCCTGCTCGCCGTCGCCAGCTCGGCCGTCGCCCTGGCGGGAGGAGGCGGTGGCCCCTGGCCGCAGTAGCAGGCCCCTGGAGTAGACGAGGCGGCGGCTCCGCGCGGGACCGCCGCCTCGTCTGTTGTCGGCTTCCGTTTCGCCCGCCCTACGGCCCGACGAGTACCTCGTCAAGGAGCGCCGTCAGCTGCGCCCACTCGACGAGGAAGGCGTCATGGCCCTTCGTCGAGTCGATCTCCCGGTAGGCGGCGCGCAGGCCGGCCTCCGCGGCCGCCTCGACGAGCGAGCGGACCTGGTCGGGGCCGTAGAGGATGTCGCCGCCGATCCCGATCCCGGTGAGCCGGACGCCGGCCTCGGCGAGCCGGCCAAGGGCCGCCCGGACCCCACCCCGGTCCCGGCCGATGTCGTGGCCGTCCATCGCCCGCACGAGCACCCGGTAGGTGTCGACGTCGAACCGGTCGAGCAGCTTGTCCCCCTGGTGGGCAAGGTAGCTTACGACCGACGGCCGGCCGTCCGGCTCGGCTCGACGGCCGAACCGCTCGCCGAAGTCGGTCTCGCTGCGGTATGTCGTCATCGCCAGCTGGCGGGCGAGGTGCAGCCCGTCGCCGCCGAGCCGGTCGATCAGCTCGAGCTGGAGATGGTTCCAGGCGATCGCCAGGGGCCCGGTCGCCGCGGGCGCCGCGATCGGCACGAGCGCGTCGACCGCCCGCGGCCGCTCGAGCGCCACCTCGAGGGCGACCATGCCGCCGAGCGAGCCACCGGTCACGAGCGCGAGCCGCTCGATGCCGAGGGCGTCGAGGAGCGCCCACTGGGCCCGCGCCTGGTCGCGGGTGGTGACGCGTGGGAAGGTCGCGCCGTACGGACGGCCGGTCACCGGATTGCGCGACGTCGGGCCGGTCGTCCCGTAGCGGCCACCGAGCAGGTTGGCGCAGATGACGCCGTAGCGCCCGGTGTCGAGGGCGCGGCCCGGGCCGATGAGCGGTGCCCACCAGTCACCGGCCGCATCCGCCGAGCCGGTCAGGGCGTGGATGACGAGGAGCTGGGGCGCTTCGTCCGGGCCCGGCCCGTCGTGGCGATAGGCGACGGTCAGGTTGGCGAGGCGCTCGCCGGATTCGAACCGGAACGCCCCGAGGGGTGCGAACTCGAGCCGCCCGGTGCCGAGGGGAAGGCCGGTCCCGGCGGCATGTCGCGGCAGGGGAGCGAGGGGAGCGGGCAGGGCGGCGACGGGTGTCGGGGCGGCGGGTGCCGGTCGCCCGTCCGACACCCCTGTCGCCGATCAGAGGTTCATCGTCATGCCGTCGTCACGCTCGGCGTTGCGTTCCGTTCGGGCTCGGGCCCGGTGGCCGCCCGGAGCGCCTGGTCGAGATCCGCGATCAGGTCGGCCGACGTTCTCGAGGCCGACCGAGAGCCGGATCAGGTCGGGCGTCACCCCGGTTGCGACCTGGTCCCCGGGCGTCAGCTGCTGGTGGGTCGTACTGGCCGGGTGGATGATCAGCGACTTCGCGTCGCCGACGTTGGCCAGCAGGCTGAAGAGCCTGACGCTGTCGATCAGCCGCCGGCCGGCCTCGACGCCGCCCTTCACTCCGAACGTGACGATCCCCCCGAAGCCGCCGGTGAGGTACCGCCTGGCGAAGCCGTGCGACGGATGGGACTCGAGGCCCGGGTAGCTGATCCAGGCGACCTCGTCGCAGGTCTCGAGCCAGCGGGCGAGCTCGAGCGCGTTCTCGCTGTGGCGGGCGATCCGGAGCGGCAGGGTCTCGAGACCCTGGAGGAAGAGGAACGAGTTGAACGGGCTGAGGGCCGGCCCGAGGTTGCGCAGGCCGACGCGGAGCTTGATGATGAACGCAGCCGGGCCGAAGGCGTTCGTGTTGCTCACCCCGTGGTAGCTCGGATCGGGCTCGACGAAGTCCTGCCGGAAGCGCGGCGAAGCGGCCCAGTCGAACCTGTGATGGGGGTTGGGGCCGCGTTTCATCAACAGGTCAGGTGTCACGGGTGTCACGTGTCACGAGGGCGGAGCCGCTGAGCATATCCGGGTCACCGCGGGCACTCGAGGTCGAGGATCCTCGTCAATGCGCGGCCCCGGAACACTATCCACCTCGGGCCACCAGATCCGCGGCCGGCCGAGCCCGAACGGATCCGATTCCGGTCCGACTGCCCAGCCAATCCTCGTCGATGTTTTCGGGTCCAAGCAGTATCGAGTCTCGGGCGCCCGATGCGGGGTCATCGAGCGCCTGCGGACCGACCGTTGCCGGCCGAGCCTCTGCGTAGTGTTCCCGAGACGCGCAATGACGAGGGAAGCCGATGCCCTGAGGGAGCAAGAAGGGCGGAGGGGATCGCCGGTCGGGCTCGTGAAGTCCGTCCCATCCAATGGACCCGGCCACGGGGTCACGGATGTGGCTGGACGCGAACGGGTCCTGTGCCGTCTTGCATTCGTCCTGTACTCGTCCAGTGTCACGGGGGTCGAATACACCGGCTCGCATCATCCGTCCGGGCGGCCATAATGCGGCGCACGCCGAACCCAGGCCAGTCGAGCCCCCAGCCGGATCGTGGAGCCTGACCGAGAGATGGACCTGCAGCCGATCCTCCGCCCCCGGTCGATCGCCCTCGGCGGCCGACGTGCTTGCCGAGCCGATCGTCACCTGCCGGGCAACCGGCACAACGATCATCCCCAGGGAGCATTCGCGCCGACCCCGATAGTCCGTACCATCAGGCCGTCCTGGCCGGGCGAGCCCCGCCGGCGAGCCCCGCAGCCCGCCCGCGGGCCGTTCGTTCGTTCGATCGACCGCCGACCACCCGCTGTCCTTGACTGGAGGACCACGATGAGCGCCATCCCCGAGACCTTCCGGGCCTTCGTCGCCGAGAAGACCGCCAACGGCGTCGAGCGGGGCGTTCGTCCGTTCGCCGCCGCGGATCTGCCCGTCGGCGAGGTGGAGGTTCGCATCGACTGGTCGAGCGTGAACTACAAAGATGCGCTGGCCACGATCCCCAACGGCAAGGTCGCCCGGATCTCGCCGCTCATCCCAGGCATCGACCTGGCCGGCGAGGTGATCGCGAGCGACGAGCCGTCGATCGCGGTCGGGTCGAGCATCATCGCCCATGGCTACGAGCTCGGGGTCTCCCGGCATGGCGGGTACGCCGAGTACGCCCGGATCCCGGCCGGCTGGGTCGTGCCGCTCCCGGCCGGCCTGACGGCGCGCGAGGCGATGGCGATCGGGACGGCCGGGTTCACGGCCGCCCGGAGCATCGTCGAGCTCGAGAAGCGCGGACTGACACCGGCATCCGGCCCGGTGCTCGTCACCGGCGCCACGGGCGGCGTCGGGCGGACGGCGGTCGCGATCCTCGTCGAGCACGGTTACGAGGTCTGGGCGGTGACCGGCAAGCCCGAGGCCCACGACGAGTTCCGGGCGCTCGGCGTGGCCGGCATTCTGGGCCGCGACGAGGTGACCGCCGAGGGTCGGCCGCTCGAGGCTGAGCGCTGGGCGGCCGCGGTCGACTCGGTCGGGGCGGCTACGCTGCCCTACATCCTGCGCACGCTGCGCTACGGCGGGGCGGTGGCGGCGAGCGGCAATGCGAGCGGGCCGGCCCTGGCAACGACCGTCTTCCCGTTCATCCTCCGGGGCGTGGCGCTGCTCGGCATCGACTCGGTCGCGTTCCCGATCGAGGAGCGCCGCCGGCTCTGGGAGCGCCTGGCCGGTGACCTCCGACCGCGCGGCCTGGGCGAGGCGGTGACGGAGGTCGACCTCGAGCACCTGGGAGAGGCGCTCGACGCCATCCTGGCCGGCAAGGCCCGAGGCCGCTGGATCGTTCGCATCGGCGCCTGACGACCGGACGCCGTCGTCGCCGGGGATCGCCCCGATGTTCTGGTCGAGGAACGCGTAGCGCGAACGAAGACCCGGGTTGTTACCCGGACGGCGGCCGCGAGCTGGGCGGCCGGGAAGGGGGAACGCGTAGCGCGAACGAAGACCCGGGTTGTTACCGGCACGTCTGCGTGAGGCCGGATCGACGGCGCCGCTGCACGTCGCCTCGAGGAGCGCCAGGTCCTCGGGGTGGACGAGTTTCAGCCCGAGGTCCGGGTCCGCGTAGTGCTCCTCGAGCGTGTAACCGGTCATCTCGAGCGCGGCGGGGCTGACGTGCTCGAACCCGCGGTCGGGGAGCAGGCGGTACCGGTAGATGAGGTCCGGCGATCGCCGGCCCCGTCGCGCCCGTCGGTCCGCGCGTGCGCACCACCCGGGCAGGGGGCACAATCTGCCCATCACGCGCCTGTTCCGGCGACGAGGAGGAATGATCCCGATGACGCAGACGCTTCAGCCCACCACGTATCTCCAGTTCATCGGCGGCCGGCAGGTCGGCGCGGCGAGCGGCGAGACGATCGCGGTCGAGAACCCGGCCAACGGCCAGGTGATCGCCCATGTCCCGTCGAGCGGCCCGGAGGATGTCGATCGCGCCGTCACGGCGGCGGCGACCGCGTTCGAGACCTGGCAGTACACGACCCCCCAGGACCGCAGCCTGATCCTCCTCAAGCTCGCCGACCTGGTCGAGGCGAACGCCGACGAGCTGACCCGGATCGAGAGCTCCCAGACCGGCAAGCCGATCAACGTGGCGGCCGTCGACATGCCCGCGATCGCCGACAACCTGCGCTTCTTCGCCGGGGCGGCCCGGACGATGGAGGGCAAGGCCGTCAACGAGTACATCGCCGGCCGGACGTCGCTCATCCGGCGCGAGCCGATCGGTGTGATCGGCTCGATCGCGCCCTGGAACTACCCGCTCTACATGGCCGGCTGGAAGATCGGGCCGGCCCTCGCGGCCGGCAACACGGTCGTGCTCAAGCCCTCGGCCCGGACGCCGCTGACCGCCCTCCGATTCGCCGAGCTCGCGGCCGACATCCTGCCCCCAGGGGTCCTGAACGTCATCACCGGGCCGGGCTCGGTGACCGGCGAGGCGCTGGTCGCCCATCCGGGCGTGGGCATGATCTCGGTCACCGGTGACACCGAGACCGGCAAGCGGATCGCGAAGGTGGCCGCCGACCGGGTGAAGCGGCTGCACCTCGAGCTCGGCGGCAAGGCGCCGGTGATCGTCTTCGACGACGCCGACCTCGATCTCGTGGCCGAGACCCTGCGCTTCGCGAGCTTCTGGAATAGCGGCCAGGACTGCACCGCCGCCTGCCGGGTGATCACCGGCCCGAAGATCCATGACGAGTTCGTCACCCGGCTGTCCGACCAGGTCCGGATGATCAAGTGGGGCGATCCGACGAGCGGCGAAGAGCTCGAGATGGGCTCCCTGATCTCGAAGACCCAGGTGGAGCGCGTGTCGGGCATGGTCGAACGCGCCCGCTCGGGAGCCGAGGTGCTCGTCGGCGGCCACGTTCCCGACCGACCGGGCGCCTACTACGAGCCGACCGTGATC
>JAJYXX010000323.1 GCA_021801545.1 Chloroflexota bacterium
GCACGTAGGCGATCGCGTGGTGGAGCGCGACCCAGCGCGAGGGCGGTGCCCCGTCCGAGCTCGCGGCGACCGCGACGGCGGTCAGCTGCCCGACGTAGGCCGGCACGAGCGGCAGGACGCACGGGGAGAGGAAGCTGATGACGCCGGCGGCGACGGCCACGAGGATCGTCAGGTCGGTGCCGCTCATCGCCCCGCTCCAGGGGCGGGGGCGCGGTCGAGAACGCGCTCGAGGAGCGCCCGGATCTGGGCGGCGCTCGTGGCGAGCTCCAGCCGGCGCTCCCCGAGCTCGACGACCGGGATCGTCAGGAGGTAGGCGCGCTCCCACTCCGGGTCGCTCGTGATGTCGCGCTCCACGATCGGCGGGGCCGCCAGGCCGGCCGCCGCGCGTCCGGCGAGCAGGTCGTCGATGATCTCGCGGGTCTCGTCGCACAGCCCGCAACCGGGTCGCCCGTACAGGACGAGAGCGGGAAGGGAAGCGGGCGGACCCGACGTCTGGTTCATCGCGTCCCGCATTCTACCGGGCATCGCGTGCGGGCCCCGGCGAACCGGTCCGTCGGTCGGCGCTGTAGGATCTTTCTACGCCCCCGTAGCTCAGTGGACAGAGCGAGGCCGTCCTAAGGCCTGCGTCGGCGGTTCGAGTCCGTCCGGGGGCGCCATAAGCAAAGCGGGCGCCGGCGCGAAGAACGGCAGCGCCGGCAGGCACGAGCTCGATCGCGTCGACGCCTCGATCAGCCGTCTGGACCTTCGCGACGAGCATCCGGACGAGGGCCATGAGCTGCTCCGGCGAGGCCGAGTCGATCGCTCGATCGATCGAGCTGACGAGCCGGGCTGCGTCGTCGAAGGCGATGACCTTGCCGTCGGACGCGGGAAGACCGGCGAGCTCGGATCGCGTGTCGGTCACCTTCGCACGGTATTCGGGTTCCTCGATGTCGCCCACTCGAACTGGGCTTTGAGCCGGGACAGGCGTCTCTCGAGCCGGGCGCGGCGCTCGTCCGCCGTCCCTCTGGACGGGAGCGCCAGATGCCGTCGCAGCTCCTCACGGGCGCGCTGCACCGCGGACGGCGGGAGCGGGAGCTCCTGTAGCTTCGAGAGAACGTCGCCCTCGGCGTCGGCCGCGAGGATCGCTGGCGCATCGCAGCGGCGACACAGGTAGTAGCGCCACTCGAGTCCGCGGGAGCTCCGCGTCTGGCCGTGGAGCCTCGCGCCGCACGCGCACTCGATCAAGCCCGAGAACAGGTAGACGCGGTGCTTCGAGGACCGTCGCACGGTGCCCGACGAGCGAGCCTCGATCGCCTTGCGACCGGCTGCCCACGTCGCGAGATCGATGATCGCCGGATGGCGGCCCGGCCGTTCCTCGGCGCCCTGCCGGTAGACGACGTAGCCGAGATAGAACCGACCGCGGCGGACGATGTCCTTCACGGCGTCGCGCGTCCATGGTGCGTCGACGCGTCGGCGGACGCCGTCGTGCTGGAGCCCGCGCGCGATGTCGTCGGTCGACTTCGTGGCGAGCTCCCGCCAGACTCGGCGAACGACCTCGGCCTCCGCCTCGACGATCTCGAGCGTCCGAGGCTTGACGATCCGGCCGAGCTCGTCGCGGACGGTCCGATAGCCGAATGGATCGGCGCCGCGGTGCCCGCCGGCCTCGAAGATCGTCCGCGTGAGCCCGACCATCCGCTCGGAGTCGAGGTCGCGCTGATACTGTGCCGCGAGGCAGAGCTGTCCGAACATGAACCGCCCGGCCGCGCCGTCCCACTGCGAGTTCGGCTGTCGCCAGGGCGCGGCCGGCCCTCAGGCGCAGTGCCTACGGAACCGCCACCGGGGTTGGGCTAGCAGCGGAGGCCTTTCCTGATACCGCCATCAGCATGCCCAAGACGCCTGCTACCACCAGCGCGACGACGATGACAAGGAGTCCGGCGAGGATCGCGAACTCGTAGGGTATCGTCGAGACACTCGCCGCTCGGGCCTCGCGTCGCCCGCGGACACCGAGAAGCAGGAGCAGTGGCCCGCCCACGAGCCCGCTGAACGGAACGGCTGCCGTCAGGACCACGAGCACGAGAGTCGCCACCAACACCGCGGCTGGCGTGAGCGATCCCGATCTAACGGGGCTCTGCTCGAATGGCGTCTCGCTCATCTTCTAGCTCCCGCCGCCGCTTCCCGAGAGCCCGCCATTCGCCGTGACGGTCATGTCGAGCCACGGGTATCCGTGCTGAACCGGATAGACGACGTCCAGTTGGAAGTGGGCCTGGGAGTAGGCACGGAATGACCACTGCCCGACGCCACCCCACGTCGGATCCTGGATGGTCGTCCCGCTCCACCCGAAGATGTAGACCTCGACCCAGCGGATTCGCGTCGCGCTCGTGATGGTGGACCCGTTTCCGCACCAGTCGATCCGCTGCTTCAACGACCAGAGTTCCCATCCGAGGGAGTTGTATCCCGACCGGCCCCACGTCACTGTCCAGCAGCCACTGGCGGTGATTGAGAGGGTCCCACTCGGGGATCCCACTGGGGAGGGCGCCGGCGTGTCGTTGATGATCTCGACGACCTGCAACTGAGCGAGCACCTTGCGCTGCTGAGCAGGCGATAGATCGTTGAAGGCGGCCGCCGCGTCGGGCGCAGCGGCGAGGCCGCTGATCAACTCACCAGCCGATGGCTCTCCCGCGGCGACACCGGAAGGCAGTACCATGGCCGCGGCGAGCACGAGGACCACCACGAAATGGACCATCCGAAGACGTGTCGTAAGCATTAGTCACGCCCCTTTCTGAGGTGTGCGCAGACGCGCGCACGTGACGGCACAGGGGACGCACGAGAACAGGTCTGAAGACCCCGACTACACCCCCCTTCGGCACTCGATGCTCTTCCGCGCACTCGGCAGCCTCAGGATCGCTCGGCCCTATGGGAATGGGAATCCGCGATACCGATGAACCCTTGTCAGCGAAACCGGTGATTTGGGTTGTCTGATCTGCCTGATCGCCCGCGCCATCGATCCGGAAGACTCCTCGACCTCTTGGTTCTGACCTCCGCCGAGCGCGATGTCGTGCGTCTTGCCCTCACCGGACTCTCAGTGCGTGAGATCGCCGAGCAGCTCGTCGTCGGTGAGTCCACGGTTCACACGCATCTCACCCACGTCTACAGAAAGCTGGGGGTGCGAGGCAGGCTCGATCTGCTGGCGCTGCGGCCGAGTGACGAGGACGCTGAACGGGAGGTCACATCGCCGCCAACCAGGGACACGAGGGGCTTCGAGGTCGGAGTAGGCGTCGCTGCAATCGCTCTCGTAGTCGCAGTCTTTGTGCCGGTGACAGCCTTCGCGTTAGCGCCAGCACTCCTCGCCGCCGCCCTGATTGCGGCCCGGAGGATGTCGCCCCGCCTCGAGGGCGCGAGGATCCCACTACTCCTGGGCGGTCTCGTCTGCCTACTCTTTGCCCTGGGAGGTCTCCTCCTCGTCCGGCCCGCCTGATCCGTTGAATCGTCCCCCTCCAGCGCTCGGCGCGTAGCGTAACCGGTGCGGTCTCGAGAATGCGATCCACCGTCGTGGAGACGTCTCCGACCTCGTAGTGGAGCTCAACCTACTCCGGAACCGGATCGCTCACCATCAGTCCATCCTTGAGCGGGACCACGCCGCTGATCACGGGACGATCATCGACCTCCTCGGGTGGATCTCGCCTCACGCGGCGGGGATGGTGTCAACTGCCGGACGTGTGCCGAAGATCATCGCCGGCCGTCCGTTCCTGAGACCACCGACCCGGGCCGGTCAGGCCGCGGAGCGCGCGGGTTGCGCGCCGAGGCTCGGCAGTCGGCGGCCGGACGTGGCGCTTCTCGCTTCAGCCGACGAGCGGAACCGAGGACGACGTCTCCGAAGCCGGCACGGTCAGCGAGGCATACCAGCCGAGTGGATCAGCCGCTTTGCCTACTGCGCCCGCGCGTCCGTCCGGGGGCGCCAGGACCGGGCTGCGCCGTCCTGGGCCGACTCAGCGGCCGATCTGGGCGCGCATCGCCTGGACCGCGGCGAAGTGGTCGGTGAACTCGCTCCGGAGCGCCGTGATCTGGTCGGCCGTGAGGTCGAGCTCATTGGCAATCTCCGCGAGCACGGCGCTCTCCCCGGCCGAGATCGAGTCGCCGGCCGCCACGATGAAGCAGCAGCGCATCAGGGCGACGCGCTCCTCCTCGGTCGCGAGCTGGCGGAACTCCCTGGTGACGAGGAAGTCCTCGGTGCCGCCGCGGAGGCGAGCCTGGGTCTTGGCGATCTCGACGACGATGACCGCCTGCGCCTCGTTCAGGCCGCCGTGCTCCATGACGATCTGCTCCATCGCCCCGGTCTCGACGGCGCTGATATCGAGATCGGCGGCGGCGGCCCGGCCGAGGATGTAGGCGAACCCGGCCAGGTAGCGCGCCTCGTCGGGCGGCATCGCCTCGAGGCTGGCGACGATGCGGCGCACGGTCTCGGTCTCGCCGTTCGCCGCCGCCGGACGCGCCGACGCGGTCGCCGAACCTGCGTTCGGGTCCGCGTTCACGGAGCCGGCGGACTCGCCGCCGAAGAGTCGTCGCAGGAACATGACCCGGTGTCTCCCTCGCGTGTCGCCGGAACCCTGCCTGGCCGGAGTGGCGTCGGCGCTCGAGGTGAAGGATAGCCGGGCGGCCCGCTATCCTTGGCCGGTGACCTCCCGCCCGATCCCCGCCGCCGTGCTCGACGCTGCCCATGCCCGCCGCCTCGCCCGCCAGGCGGGCGACTGGGAGGAGGCCGACCGGTTGCGGGCGCTGATCGAGGCGGCCGGCTGGAAGGTGATCGACCACGGGGTCGATTTCGCCCTCCGCCCGGCCCACCCGTCGGACGTCATTACCGAGCACGGGGTCCGGTACGGTGCGAGCGAGCGGGTCCCCGCCCGCCTGGATGAACCGGCCGACAGGCTCGCCACGGTCATCGCCCGGGCCACGGACCACCCGACCGAGCTCGCCCGCCTGCTCAACGGGCTGCGCCGGACGGCCCCGGCCGGCACACAGGTCATCGTCGTCGCAGATGCCCCGTCGGACGTCCAGGCGGCGGCACTGAAGGACCCCGCCGGCCCGGCCGCGACGCCGATCGCCGGCGCGCCGGTCGAGGTCGTCTGGATGGCAAGCCGGGTCGGCCAGGCGGCGGCCCTGAACGCCGGCATCCGTCGGGCGGTCGGGGGCGTCGTCATCGTCCTCGACGAGAGCGTCGAGCTGCTCGGCGACACCGTCTCGCCGCTCGTGAGAGTGCTCGAGGATCCGTCCGTGGCGGTCGCCGGAGGGTGGGGGAGCATGAGCCGCGATGCCCGCCGGTTCACGGCGGCGGAACCGGGCGATGTCGACGTGATCGACGGCGCGTGCCTTGCCTTCCGCCGCGCCGACTACACCGCCCGGGGACCGCTCGACGAGCACTTCCGCCAGCCCCGAGGTCTCGACGCCTGGTGGAGCCTCGTCCTGCGCGACGAGGGACCGGAGCGACCACCACGACGGGCGGTCTGCCTTGCCGACCTGCCAATCACGCGTCGCGAACCGGGCGCCGGCGCACCGGTCGGTCCCGACGAGGCTCGCGAGGTGAAGCGCAACAGCTACCGGGTGAGCGATCGGTTCGGCGGTCGCCGTGACCTACTGTCCGGAGCGGGGCGGTCCTGATCTTCCGACTGCAGCGTGCTGCCCCTAACGCCCACGCCCAACGCCCGTTGTCTTCTGCCAGGCTTTGCAGCAGATGCTTGTGGAGCAAACGCAGGTCACCACAAGATGCGGTGCGGGCCTATTCGCGCCTGGTGAGACGCTCGACATGGACGGCAAGGCGCTCCACCGCGGCCCCGTTCATGACCGCATTCGTTCCATGCTGGCGTGCCAGGGCCGCATCGAGCACGAGTGGCTCCGAGTAGTGTTCGGCGGCCCACTCGCCGGCCTCGACCTTTGACGCGAGCCGACGTGTCTCGGCGAAGAGCCAGGCACGCGCACTGGTGAGGACGAGATACTCCAGCGAAGCGTGTGCGCGCGCCCAGCCGATCTCGTTGCGCATCGCCGCCCTGATCGCCTCATCGGGAACCGCGGCGAGCGTCGCGCGCGGCGGGGGCCCGACGATCGCAAGGCCGTGGGCTCGGCAGACGGTCAGATGGAGGACGAGATCGGGGTCGCCCGCTCGCGCCCGGCCATCGACCATCTTGCCGACGTGAGCCCTCCCATCGGTGGTCATGTGGAGCTGGAACCGTGGTGCCGGGAACTCGGGCGCTGATGCCTCGCCCGCGGTCATCAGGCTGAACTCGAGGCCGTTCGCCGGATAGGGCAGGGCGGCGAGCGCACGCGCGACTGGGCGGAACTGCCGGTCTGACAGCGCGACACGGCTCAGCGCCAGGATGTCGAGGTCGCTGTGGTCCCAGCGGAAGCCGCCGAGCACGGCGGAGCCGTGGAGATAGACGGCCACGAGGTCCTCGCCGAGCGCGTCGGTGAGCGCGCGACCGACGGCACGCGCCGCCCCGTGGGCGTCGTCCGAGGGTGAGCTACGCCGTGACATCGTTCTCGTCCGGCACCTCGTCGCCCGCGTAGTAGTAGGGCAGGTCCTGCGCGCCTGTGATCGTCGCCCAGCGCACGGGCGCATGTGTCGAGCCGAGCCCGAGGAGCGTCTGAAAGGCGGCTTCAGGATTGCCCCGTCGATTGAATCGGAAGACGAACTCATCCAGATAGGCCTGAAGGTGCGGTCGTCCGACCCCGTGGTGGGTCCCGATCAGCCACGACTTCAGGTTGGCGATCGCCTGATGGGCATGGCGCACCACCTGGCCGGTCTTCCTGATGTCCCCCTGGACCCGCCGGTCGTGGGCGAAGCCGAGCTCGCGCGTGGCCGTTACGTAGTCCCACAGGCCGTCGGAGCGGACGGTGGATCCCGGCTCGACGTTGGCCTCGATGAACGCACCGATCGCCTCGGCGTTCTCGGCCCGCACGACGGTCATGCGGACACGCCCGGACCGTTCGCGCTCGCTTTCCTGGCCGGATTTTCTGTCGAGGCGGCTGTAGGGCTGCACTTCCACGCCCACGAGGACCATCGCGGCCTTCCGTGCCTTCTGCTGCCGCCCGCCCTTCAGACCCGGCTGGTAGCCGCCGACGAAGGTCCCGTCGATCTCGACGATGCCCCTGAGCATGGTCCGGTTGGCATTGACCATCGCACGGCGCAGCTTGTGCAGCAGGAACCAGGCGCTCTTGTGGTCCCCGATGCCGAGCTGGCGGTCGAGCAGCAGCGCCGAGGGGCCGCGTTTGTCCGTCGCGACGAGAAAGGCCGCCCAGAACCACGTAGTGAGCGGGAGTTTCGTGGCGTCGAGGATGGTCGCCGCCGTCAGGCTCGTCTGCCGGTGGCAGGAGGCACACTCCCAGAGGACACGGAAGTGGTCGGATGGCGGCACCGTCGCCCTGGAGCGGCTCTTGACGCGTCGGCGGAACTCGTATCCCACGGTGTGACCGCAGGAGCGGCACACGAAACCGTCCGACCAGCGGCTCCTGACAAGATAGCGGTGGCAGGCCGCCTCATCGGGGAACCAGGCTTGGAACTCGGCGAAGGAGCGCGGGAAGCTCGGGCGGGTCACCACTACATCTTGCGCTGACCTGCGTTTGCTCCACAAGCATCTTGCAGCAAGCATCTTGCAGCAAGCATCGTTCCCCCCGGTGGTGTGGTTCGGCGGAGCTTCACTTCCCGCCCGCCGCGTCCTGCCGACCGCCCGCGAACGCGCGCCGAACCGGCCGCCTATACTCGCGGCCAGGTGGTGCCGGTCCGTTCGCGGCGCCCCACCAGCCTGAGTAGACCCTGAACTCGATCGTGGCTGCCCTCGGCCGCCGTCTGCCGCTCCTCCTCGCGCTCGCGCTCGCCGTCGGGAGTGCCGCGTTGCTCGGCGCTCTCGATCTGGCAAGGCAACCCGCCCAGGTCGCCGGTGCGGGACGCGACGACGTCTCCATCCTGGCCGGCGAGCCGGCGACCCTCGATCCGGCCCGCGAGGGCGATTCGGCCAGCGCCGCGGTCTCCGCCCAGCTCTTCGAGACGCTCACGACGTATGATCCCGACCTCGTCCTCCGCCCCGCCCTCGCCGCGTCGTGGGAGGTCCTCGACGGCGGCCGGCGGATCCTCTTTCACCTTCGCCCCGGGCTGACCTTCTCCGACGGCACGCCGCTCACCGCGGCG
>JAJYXX010000345.1 GCA_021801545.1 Chloroflexota bacterium
ACGGGTCGGGCAGGTCGGGGCCGAGCCGTGCGGCGCGATCGAACAGGGGACCGGCGATGTCGGGGCGACCAGCCGACAGCGCGATGACCCCGAGGCCGATGAGGGCCGGGACGTCGTTCGGATCGGCTTCGAGCGCGCGTCGGTAGGCGTCCGCGGCGTCCGCGTCACGCTCCGCGGCAAGGTACGCGTCGCCAAGCGCATCGAGGGTCGCCACATCGCGCGGATCAGCCGCCGCCCGGGCCTCGAGCTCCGCGATCGACGGGCTTCGCTGGGTGGCGCCTGCCGGAGCCCCCGTGATCTCGCGGCCCGGGCCGCGCGGGACGATCGCGATCGCCAGCGGGACGGCTACCGCGGCGGCCATGATGACGAGGAGCGTGGCCGTCAGGAGACGGGAGCCACCAGAGCGCCCGGGAGCGGTCGTCGCGATCGGGGGCACGGTCTCGGCGACCGAAGGCACGGTCTCGGCGACCGACGGCACGTCCGGCGCAGGCCCGAGCCGCCGCCGGCGTCCGATCGCCACGAGGAGGACGGCGCCGCCGCCGACGAGTGCCCCCGGGAGCAGCCAGAGGATCAGGTCGGGACCCCGGGACGCCGGTGTCAGCAGGATCCACCGACCATATCGTGAGACGAACTGGTCGAGGATCTCGGCGTCGGTTCGCCCGGCGTCGAGCTGCTCGCGCACGAGCGAGCGCATCTGCCGGGCCAGGAGCGCGGGGGAGTCGGCGATCGAGAGCCCCTGGCAGACCGGACAGCGGATCGTCGCTTCCAGGGCCCGCGCCCGATCGTCGATCGTGCGGGCACGGGGGACGACCGCGCTGACCGTGATCGCAGCGACGACGAGGGCGAGAACGACCCCCAGCAGGAGATCCGGCCCGGCGCCGCCGCGGCGTGGACTCATCGGCTGATCACCTCGGCCTCGCGCGACAGGACCTCCCAGGTGATCGCTCCCGTCTGCTTGTAGGTCACGATCCCGTCACGACGGACGAAGTATGTCTCGGGGATGCCGAACACCCCGTAGTCGACGGCCGTCCGGCCATCGGGATCGAGAAGACCGGGGTACCTCTGGTCGTACCGCTGCATGAACGCCCTGGCATTCTCGGGGCTGTCCTCGAAGATCACCCCGAGGACGACCAGGTCACGGTCGCGATACTCCTCCTGGACTCGCCTGAGCAAGGGCGCCTCCTCGCGGCATGGCACGCACCAGGATGCCCAGAAGTTGACGATCACGGGACGACCGCGCAGTCCGGCGAGATCGACCGTCGAGCCGTCCAGGGCCGTGAGCCGGAAGTCGGGCGCCGGCTTGCCGAGCAGCGGTGACGCCGGCTGGGGCGGATCCCGAACGACTCCCACGGCGAGCGACGCGAGTAGCAGTCCGGACGCGATCACGCCGATCGCGATGAGCCAGGCCCGTGGCCGGCCCGGGCGGTTCGGCGGGCTGGTGTCAGCCATCGAGGATCCCCCTGGCGGGGTCGTCGCCGGCAGGCCTGACGACGACCGGAACGGTGGCCATCCCGCGCCGCGACGGCGGCCAGGCGGCGATCAGGCCGCCCAGGGCGGCGATCCCGCCGCCGAGCCAGAGCCAGCTCATGAACGGATGGATCCCGATCCGGAACGTCGCTGTCCCGGCCGTGGCGTCGATGTCCACGAGCGTCACGTAGAGGTCTGCGCCCGGGGTGGCGACGATCGCCGGGGTCGCGATCGCCTGCGCCGAACCCGTGAACACCGTGAGCTCCGGCGCCACCGGACTGTCGATCCCCGGGCCGGTCGCCACCGCCGATCCGACGATGACCACACGGTTGGAGCGCACCTCCGAGCGTGTTCCGGTGAATCGCACCTCGAAGTCTCCGACGCGCGCGGTCTGATCGGCCCGCAGTGTCACGCTGCTCTCCTGGCGGCCGGCGCCCGACGCCACGATGACGAGCGCGATCACGGCGATTCCGAGGTGGACGACCAGGCCCCCGACGGAGCGACGCCGGCGGAGCAGGCGCTGCACGACGGCTGCCGGTCCTCGATCGATCGCGCCGTTTCCCGGCATGGCCCGCCGGACGATGTACCAGGCGGACTGGACGAGTGCGAAGCTCCCGGCCGCCGCGCCCGCGAGCAGCTCGGGCGACCCGCCCCGCAGCAGGAGGAGACCCACGATCCCGATGGCCACGACCGCACCGGGCAGGAGCGCGCGTCGCGTCTCCGGTCGCCACTCGCCCCAGGGCAGCGACGGGCCGATCGCCACCAGCGCGACGAGACCGACGGCGATCGGTCCGACGACCCGCTCGAAGTAGGGAGCGCCGACGCTGACCTGCGCGCCCGCGACCGCGTCCGCGAAGAGCGGGAAGAGCGTTCCGACCAGGACGATCGCCGCGACTGCGACGAGCAGGATGTTGTTGAGCAGGAAGGCGGTGGTCCTCGCCCCGAGTCTCGGCGGCGGCTCCGCCTGTCCGGGGAGACGGGCCACGATCAGGATGACCGAGCCCACCAGCGCGATGGCGAACAGGAGGAGGAAGAGCGGCCCGATGAGCGAGCGCGTGAACGCGTGGACCGAGTTGAGGATCCCGCTCCGGGTCACGAGGGTCGCGAGGATCGTCAGCAGGAATGACGCCGAGATCAGCCCGACGTTCCAGCCGCGAAGCATCCCCCGACGCTCCTGGACCATCGCCGAGTGGAGAAAGGCGGTCGCGGTCAGCCAGGGGAGCAGGGCGACGTTCTCGACCGGGTCCCACGCCCAGTACCCGCCCCACCCGAGCACGGCGTACGACCACCACGCGCCCAGGACGAGCCCGAGCGTCAGCGCTACCCACGGGCCGAGGGTCCAGCGCCGGACCGTCTGGAGCCAGCGCTCGTCGAGCCGGCCGGCGACCAGGGCCGCGACCGTGAGCGCATACGGGATCGCCAGGCCGACGAAACCGAGGTACAGAAATGGAGGGTGGATCGCCATGAGCGGGTGGTTCTGCAGGAGCGGGTTCGGGCCCGGACCGTCCGGCGGCACCGGATCCATCCGCCGCCACGGGTCGCCCGGGCCGACCACGATTGCGGCGAAGAACGCCAGGATGGCGAACAGCGTCGCCGTGCTCGCCGGCAGGAGGGCGCGGTCCGGGCCCCGGGTCCGCGAGACGAGGAGGACGACCGCGATCGAGAGGAGGCCGGCCCAGAAGAGGATCGATCCCTCGAGCGCACCCCAGAGCGACGCGATCGTGTACAGGAGCGGCGTCGAGCGACTGCCGACCTGGGCCACGTAGGCGATCGAGAAGTCACGTCCGACGAGGGCCGCCACCATGAGCAGGTTCGCCCCGACGAGGGCGATGCAGGTGGTCCAGGCCACGATCGTCAGCCGCCGATCCCAGGCGCCGCTCCGCGCCGCGCGGACCCCCAGGAGGATCCCGACGATGGCCGCGAGCAGACCCACGGCGCTTGCGGCGGACCCGACGAGACCGATCACGGCGTCGTGCCGCCCGCGCCGAGGCGTTCCAGCAGCCCGGGAGGGATCGTCTCCCCCGGCTTCAACGGTTGATAGACCTCGGAGTGCTTGACCAGGATCTCGTCGGCCATGAAGCGCCCGGGCTCCGTCGAGCGACCGGCCAGGACGACGCCGACACCGTCGCGGAACAGGGCGGTCGGGAGCGACCTCGATGAGACCGCGACGGTCGTCGTGCCGTCCGTGACACGGAACGAGAGCAAGGAATCCGCCCCGTTCCAGCGGACCGAACCCGGCGCCACGATGCCGTACAGGCGGACTGGTTCCCCCGTCGAACGCGCGGCCAGCTCGGTCGGTGTCACGTAGTACACGATCGCGCTCGTCAGGCTGATCGCGACCAGCACGACGAGGGCGCCGGCGACGAGCACGATTCCGAGGAGCGTTGCCGCGCGCGGCCGGTTCATCGCTCTGGACCGCGCGCCTCGGCGTCGGATGCCCCGGCGTTCGCACGCTGGTCTCCCTGGAGCGCCGCTCGCTGCTGCTCGATCGTGCCGAGGAGACGGCGAGCCGATCGAGTCCGCCGGCCGAGGGCCACGACATACCCGCCCAGCACCCCGAGCACGACGGCGTACGCCGCCAGGACGAACCCGGCGTCGGTCACGGGATCGGCTCCAGGGTCAGGTCGGCGCGGTCCCGCAGGGTGTCGATCTCGGTCCGGCGCCGCAGCAGCCAGGCGTAGAGCAACGTGAAGCTCGCCACGCTGGCCAGGAGCGCCGCGAGCAGGAGATGGTCGATCGTGGGATCGCCCGGCCGGATCACCGTCGGCGGCTGGTGGAGCCCGCGCCACCAGACGACCGAGAAATGGACGATCGGAACGTTGACGAAGCCGACGATGCCCAGGACCGCCGAGAGGCGGGCGCGACGATGGCGGTCGACGATCGAGGCACGCAGGAGGAGATACCCCGCGTAGATCAGGAAGAGGATCGCGGTCGTCGTGAGGCGTGGATCCCAGTCCCACCACTTGCCCCAGGTCGCCTTGCCCCAGATCGCCCCGCTGAGGATGGCGAGGCCGGTGAACATGAGGCCGATCTCGGCGCTGGCAGCCGCGACGCGGTCGTACGCGAGATTGGGCCGCCAGAGATAGAGCACGCCGCCGACCAGCGTCACGAAGAAGGCGAGGTAGGCGAGCCAGGCGCTCGGGACGTGGACGTACATGATCCGCTGCACGTCCCCCTGGGCGGCGTCCGCCGGGACACCGACGAGGCCGATGGTGACCGTGGCGAGGAGGGCGACCCCGGCCACCGAGCCGGATGCCGCGACTCGGCCGATCGTTCGTGCCAGATCGCTCAGGCCGGTCACTCGGGGGTCGCCGCCGCTTCGTAGAGGAGGATGCCGAGCCCGCAGAAGAGCGCCGCCTCGATGGACAGCATCGTGCCCCACCCCCCGGCGTCGACGATCCGACCGTCGAGCACCGCAACGCTGGCCCCGACGCCGGCCACGAGGGTTGGCACGAGAAGCGGCAGGAGCAGGACGGGCAGCAGGAGCATCCGATGCGCCGCCGCCGAAACGAGCGCCAGCGCGAGGGCGCCGACCGAGGCCGTCGACCAGGCTGTGAGCCAGACGATCGGGAGGAGCGCGAGGAGCTCGACCCGCAGGGTGAGATCGAGGAGCACGACCGCGAGCACCCACAGGCCGAGCTGGAGGAGTCCCAGGACGAGGGTCAGACTCACGACCTTCGCCAGGTAGATCGCTCGGCGATCTGCGGCGACCAGCCAGAGGGCCGAGAAGGCGTCGTCCGCTCGATCGATCCGCTCGAACCGGTCGGCGACGGTGACCGTCGCGAACAGCAGCGCGATCCAGATCACGCTTGGTGCGAGCTGGCGCAACCGGTCGGCGTCCGGTCCGACCGCCAGGCCCACGAGCACGAGCGCGATCGCACCGAGTGCGGCGGCCGCGCCCGAGGCCTGTCGCGTCCGGAGCTCGATCCGGATGTCCTTGGCGGCCAGAGCGGCGACGTCAGTGGCCAGGCTCATGCGAGGCGCAGCGCCCCCGTCGCTCGCGGGTCCGGCCCCGCGAGCCGTCCCGCGCTGAGCAGCACGCTCTTTGTCGCGAGGATCCTCGATCGCGCATCGTCATGGGTCGCCATGACGATCAGCCGACCCTCGCGGCTGGCACCGGCCAGGACCTCGACCACGACGTCCGCGGCCGCCCCATCAAGCGACGCAAATGGCTCGTCGAGGATCAGGGCGTCCGGCGCGGTGGCGAGGGCACGACCGAGCGCGACCCGTCGGAGCGTGCCGGCCGACAGTCCGGCGCACCGTCTGCCCGCGCACGACTCGATGCCGAGCCGGCCGAGCAGCTCGACGGCCGGCCGCGGATCACGGCCCGCGAGCCGCGCGGCGAGCTCCAGGTTCTCGAGCGGGGTGAGCGCCTCGAACAGGTGCGTCGCGTGTCCGACATAGGCGATCTTCGGGCGGCCAGCGCCTGAACTCGACCACGAGATCCGTCCGCCGGTCGGGGCCGTCAGGCCGGCGAGGATGCGCAGGAGTGTCGTCTTGCCGGACGCATTCGGTCCCAGGATCGCGAGGAGCTCACCGCCTCGCGCCGCGAGATCGACGTTCCAGAGCGCAACGGTCTCACCGTAGAGCTTCGTGAGGTTCGTCGCCCGGAGAGAGATCTCGGGGCGGCGGGTAGCGCTGACCGAGTGCACCGGGAGGCCTCCAGTCCGACATCGCGGTGACGGCGACTGCCGACGACAAGCCGGTAGTATATCCGCTGCCGGCCGAGGGCCGGCGTCAGCCGAGGGCCGGCGTCAGCCGAAGGCCGGCGTCAGCCGAGGGCCGGGATCCCCGCCAGATGGCAGCCCAGGGCGACCGCGGCCAGGATCACGATCGGCAGCCATTCGTAGGGCAACTCCCGCGACCCGGCGCTCGGTCGACCGGCTGCCAGCTCGAGCAGCGTGACGATCCGGCGGTCGGCGGCGCGGGAGAACCCCGCCGCGGCGCGGGCGCGGCTCGGTTCGCCCTTCAGCAGGGCCGAGGCGAGGGTCGCCGGACTCACCCCCTGCTCCAGGGCGTCCGCGTCCGCGAGTTCCTCGAGATCGACAAGCCGATCCGTCACCAGGCTGCGCACGTGCCGCGACCACCCGAAGAGGGTCAGCCAGGCCTCGAGAGCGGCGGTGCGGAGCGGGGCGAGCGTGCGCCGGTGGTGGTCCTCGTGAAGGAGCACCGCCCGGAGCTCGCCCGGATCCAGCGCTGCGAGCAGCCCGTCCCCGATCCAGATGCGGGGCCGGACTGCCCCGAGGACGAACGCCTGGCGGCCACCACCCGAGATCACGTTGCAGCGGATCCCCTGGACGATCGCCGGCCGGGACCGGATCGCGAGCTCACCGGCCAGCAGGTGACCGAGCCGGATACTCCGCGCCGCCACGCCAGCCCAGGCCGCGACGAGGACACCGCCCGCGAGCTCGACGGCGAGCATCGGGTCGCCACCTGCCAGCCGATCGACGGTCAGGCACCAGGCCGCAACCGAGCCGGTGACGGCGGCAAGCCGGATCCTGGTGGATACCGTCATGTCACCTCGGTCGACGGGACGCCAGCTCGAGCAACTGCGCCCGGAGCTCGGGGTCGATGTTCGCGAGGCGGTGGGCGAACTGTCGGAGGGCCGTCGTGCCATAGCGCTCCATGAGCTGGTCCACGGCGCGACCGCCCATCATCTCGATCAGGGTCGGCTCGTCGCTGGCCGGCCGGTAGATGTACTGGCGGCCCCGCCTCGTCCGCTGCAACAGGCCGCGCTCGAAGAGGCGGCCCATCACCGTCATCACCGTCGTGTAGGCCAGCTGGCGATCGCCCGCGTTCAGCGCATCGGTCACGCTCGCCACGGTGCACTCGCCCTGTTCCCACGCCACGCGCATGACCGCCGCACCGAGGGGCCCGAGCACGTCCTCGATGGCAGCTTCGTGGGGCATCGGTGGTCGAGACGTTTCGTGCGGCATCGTCCGAAGCCTACCAGAGGCCCGGCTGTGGCGACCGCTACTACGATCGTGTAGGATGCGGCTCGGGCACGCCGGCTGTATCCCGTGTGGAGGATCGATGACCTCGGATCACGTGACGATGAAGGACCCGGTCTGCGGGATGACGGTTGACGTGGAGCGCGCACGGGCCGATGGCCTCGCCGTCGTGCGCGACGGTCACGAGATCGCGTTCTGCCGGCAGCGCTGCCTGGAGGACTTCCTCCGCGAGCCGGCCGCACACCCGGCTCCGGCCGCACACCCGGCTCCGGCCGCACACCCGGCTCCGGCCGTCACCCCGACCACCTCCCTGTCCGGGACGGTCGTCATCGACGAGGGGATGCGTCGCTGGTACGACTTCTGTAGCTGCTGCCTCGGTGACACCTACCCCGAGGTGAAAGCCGCGCTCGACGCCGAGCGAGCGGCTGCCGGGGCGGAGTCAGCCGGACCGGGGGTCTGCGAAATCGCCGAAACCGACGCCGTCCCGACTCAACCCTGATTCAGGTCGCTCTCAGCCACGTCTCAGCTGGCCGCGTCATCGTCCCGGGTGTTCACCCCCGTTGGAGAGGTGCCGGTTCATGGTGTTCCAGTTCTCGCGTCCCCTCGTGTCGCTCGTCCTCGTCGCTGGTCTCGTGCTCGGTGTCGTCGGGACCGTGGGGGTCTACGCTCTCATGAGGCCCACAGAGGTCGGGCCGAATAGCACCGGGACACCGGCCAGCAGGGCCGTCCT
>JAJYXX010000402.1 GCA_021801545.1 Chloroflexota bacterium
GCGCTCACCGCGGACGACGGCAGCTCGATCACGGTGGAGCTGGTCGCGAAGTGATGGGCGGCCGAACGCAATCCGCGCGAGTCACCCGACGACGCAGGTCACGACGGCCGACGTGCTGGTGTGGCCCAGGGACGTGAGCTGCTGCTCGAGCGCGTCGAGCAGCCAGGGTCTCGCCGGCGAATTCACGCAGCTGCTGGTTTCGACTGGAGCAGACCGCTGGCGGCAAGCTCGCTGAGCGTGGGATCGGGCATCGATCAGGTGGCCTCCGGTCGAAGCGTCAGCTGCACGCGCGGCCCCTCGAGCACCGTCTCGATGAACAGATCGTGGTCTTTCCGGAGCTGCTCGAGCTCCGCTCGCTCGTACGTCGCGACGTTCACGTCGCGGCCGAGGTCGCGCCCGACGTCGGCCAGTCGCTCGGAGAGCAGCTCCTGATCGACCGAGCCGATGACGAAGAGGTCCAGATCGCTCGTCGCGCGCTCGTCGCCTCGGGCATACGACCCGTACATGAATGCCTCCTCGGTCCCCGGCACGTCGGAGAGCACGTCCCGCAAGCGGGCCTCGACGCCGATCGTCTTCTGCACCAGTGTCCGGATCTCGGCGGCAATCGGTGAGCGGTCGTCGACCCGGTAGCGTCGCGCCCGGCCGATCCGCTCGGAGGTGAGAATGCCCGTCTGCTCCAGCCGGTTCAGTTCCTGGCCGACAATCGTCGCTGAGCGGTTGAGCTCGCGGGCAAGCTCGCGTACGTGGCGCACGACCCCGGGCCGAGCGAAGAACCGCTGCAGGATCTGGCGACGGACCTCTGATTCGCCGAACAGCGCGATGTCAGCCTTCACGCGGACATTTGTAAACCCACCGGCGTACAAGAGTCAACGGCCCCGCAGGGAACAGTGCCCCGCAGGGAACAGCCGGCGCGCGGAGATGGTGCGCCGCCGCTCGTTCGGGCCTGCGCCCTGCAGGTCGGGCGCCGGGCGTTCTGGCCAGCAGGACAAACCGGCGCGATGGCCCGGGTCCGGCGCCGGGCGTTCTGCCGGGAGGGACAAACCGCCCGAGCCGCCCGAGCCTGGCACCCGATGTTCTGCCGGGAGGGACAAACCGCCCGAACGACCGGTCACGCGGACCGTCCGTGGTACCGATCAGGCCCGCGACCGGCGATTGGTTCTTCGCTCCAGAACAGCCTGCCCGGCGGACGCACGAACCCGCCCGGCGGACGCACGAACCCGCCCGGCGGACGCACGAACCCGCCCGGCGGACGCACGAACCCGCCCGGCGCTCCGCCTATCGAATCCGAAGGTAGGCCGTCCCAGCGCTGGCGGTCGACGAGCTCGCCGCGTCGTAGAGGACGAGGATCCGGCTCGTCGCGGCGACGCCGGTCGGGTAGGCGTACGTCGTTGTGCCGGTGAGCGCCGCGGCGCTCGACCAGCTCGCCCCGCCGGTTGACGACTGGCGGTACCAGACCCTGGCCCGCGTGCATGCGCTCGTCGTGCACTGGGCGTAGGCGACCCGGACGACCGCGCCTTTCATCGTCACCGCCGGCTCGAACGCGGCGAGGGTCGTGGTGGCGGAGACGAGCCGGCGGATCTGCCAGGTGGCGCCGCCGTCGGTGGAGCGACGAACGTAGGCGAGGGTCGGCCGACCGGACGACGGACGGGCCGCGTAGGCCACCGCGACGCCGCTCCCGTAGGCAGAGAGCCACGGCCGGGAGTAGCCGTCGGCGGCCGAGTCGACGACCTGGACCGGGAGCCAGCTCGCCCCCGCGTCGGCGGTCCGGCGAACGAGGATCCGCGTCGGACCCGACGCCCAGGCGACGTAGCCGCGCCCCCCGGAGCCGAGGGCGACCGAGGGCAGCGCGTCGAGGTCGGCGAGGTTCCGGAACGGCGTCAGGGTCGTCCGGCCGATCGCCCGCGGCGAGGCGAACGTCGCCCCGCCGTCCGGGCTGGCGGCCGCGTAGACCCGGCCGCTGAGCGTGTCCGTCCAGGCGACGAGGACGTGGCCGGCGGTGTCGGCGCCGAGGGCGGGGTTGCCGGCCCGGCCGTCAGGTGGTGAGAGCGCGCGCGGTGCGGTCCAGCTGAGGCCGCCGTCGGTGCTGGTGCGATAGCTGAGGGTGACCGGCCCGCTGCCGCCGAGGTCGCCCTCGAGCCAGGCGACGTGGACGGCCGACCCCGCGCTCGCCACCGCGGCGTAGCCGGCCTGGACACCGGCCGTCGAGAGCTGGACGCCCGCCTCGAACGTCGCGCCGCCGTCGGTGGAGCGCCGGTAGACGACCGCGTCACCGGCCACCGTGCGCTCACCGAAGACGATGTGGACGCCGGTCGTGCTCGAGGTCGCGAGGCCACGCCAGGTGATCGCCGTGCCCGGGCTCGAGAGTGCCTTCAGGCCGGGCGGGGGCGGGCCGGGCGGTGGCGGCGGTGGCGGTGGCGGGGTCCCGGGGGCCGGTCCGAGGGCGAGCCGCCCCCAGCCGAACGTGCTGTTCGGGACCGGCGTCCCGAGCGCCACGGTGTGGGTGCGCAGCGCGGCGGCGAGCTGCGCCGGGCTGAGTGTCGGGTCCGCCTGGAGGAGGAGCGCGGCGGCGCCGCTGACGTACGGGGCGGACTGGCTCGTGCCGCAGAACTGCGGGAGCGTGGTCGTGGCCGTGCAGTCGACCGCGACGAGGTCGGGCTTCGTCCGTCCGTCGACCGTCGGCCCGCGCGAGCTGTACGGCTCGATCGTGTCGGGCGTCGCGACGTTCACCGCGCCGACGGTCACCAGCCCGGGGTTCGTGCTGTCGGCCGGGGAGGGGAGCGTCCCGGCCGGGACCTGGTAGGTGAGCCCGTCGGCCTGGCCCTCGACAAGGAGCTGGATCGGGCCGACCGGGTTGCCCGCGATCTGCGCGATCTGGATGTCGTACGAGCCCGATGTGGGCGCGGTGAAGGTGAGGCGCTCGACCGGGTCGCCGGAGCCTGCCTGGACATCGGTCGAGCTCGCGATCGGGCTGGTCGCACCGGCCGGGAACAGGTAGAGGTCGTAGTCGTTCGCCGAGGCGCCCCAGCGGTCCGGCCAGCGGATCGCGACAACGACGGTCTGGCCGGCGGCGAGGGTGAACGAGTTCGTCTCATCGGTGCCCGAGAACTCCAGCCAGCCGTTGGCATTCGCGTCGGTCCAGGGCCCGCTCCAGCCGAGCTCGGCGGAGTTTCCGGCCGAGTTCACCCAGAGCGCGCCGCCCGTGACGGCCGCGTCGACCGCCGCGTAGTACGTGTCGGGGTGAGGGCTCGTGCCGTCGCCCGGTCCCTCGAAGACGGCGCTCGCCCCGAGCGAGGCGTTGATGATCCGGACGCCGGCCCCGGTCATCCAGGCGATCGTCTGGCGCTCGTCGAGGAACGAGATCGGGTTGGCGATGTAGAGGATGGCGTCGGGCGCCGTGTCGGCGATCGTCTCGGCGACCGCGGTGCCGTGGGTCTCGCCGTTCGCCTCGCAGGCCGCGAGGCTCGAGCTGAACGTTCCGATATCGGAGTAACAGCGCGCCTGGACGCCGCCCGGGAACTCCGTCGCGAGGCGGTCGGAGATGCCGGTGAAGCCGACGTCGATGATCCCGATCCGGATACCGGTGCCGGTGTAGCCGGCCTGCTGCCAGGCATCGGCACCGTGGGTCACGACGCCGGCACCGGTCAGGCCGTGGGCGAGGGGACGACGGATCGGGTCGACACGCCGGACGCCGGGGGTGGCGGCGAGGGCGTCGAGGGCGGCGATCGGGAGGCGGGCCTCGATGAGGGCGCTGGCGGGGTCGGCCTGGAGCCGACCGGCGGCCAGCCCGCGAAGGGCGGCCGTCACCGTGGCGAGGTCGGCGGCGGTCGCGAGCCCGATCGAGACGGCGATCTCGGGTCCGTTTGGGCCGGTGCGCGTGAGCAGGCCGGCCGTGGCGGCGGCGGTGGCGGCGGCGGGGACGGCGGCCCACGCAAGCGGTCGTTGCGCCTGACGCTTCGCGGCGCGGGCGATCTCGGCCAGGCCAGACGACAATGCCGCCGGGTGCGGGTCTCGCATGGGGATCGGGCGAGCCGGTGTGGGTGCGCGAGCAGGTCGGGCGGTCGGGTTCGGCTGGGCGGGCGGGCTCGGCTGGGTGGGCGAGCTCGGCTGGGCGGTCGGGCTCGGCTGGGTGGGCGAGCTCGGCTGGGTGGGCGAGCTCGGCTGGGTGGGCGCCCAATCGCCCGCGAGCGTCCGGCCTTCGGCGGGCGTCGGCCCCAGCGTGGTCCCCAGCGCGAGAAGCAGGCCCAGGACGACCGCCGCGCGCCGGGTCGGCTGTCCGGTGACGGGACGTGGCGGCCGAGCGTTCGATCGGGCGCGATCGTCTGATCGGGCGCGATCGTCTGATCGGGTGCGAGCGTCTGATCGGGTGCGACGGGCCATCGGTCCTCCGGCGCGCCGGGCCCTGGCCCCGGCACCGGACCGAGTATAGGTCGCCGGCTCAGCCCTCCCGCGATCCCCCGAGAGTCCCCCCGGCGGCCAGCCAAAGGAGTCCGTCGCCCGGCCATGCGCCGTTCGGTGCCTCCAGCGCGGCTCGGAGGTCGGCCGACCGGGTCGGGAACGCGGCGCGGATCGTCTCCGGATGGGCGCGCACCAGGGAGCGGTGGTGCCGGGTTGGTGGCAGGACGAGGACCGCGTGAACGCGGGTGCCGGGTCGAACGGTCGGTCGCACGGTCTCGCGCTTGTCGTGCACCTCGCGCACGATCTCCTCGAGCCGTCGAACGCGCGATTCGACTTCGCACAGGACGAGATCGGCGCCGCGCTCGAGGCGGATGTCGGTCGAGCGCCGGCCAGGGCCGGGCACCGGGGCCTCGACGGTCGCCTGCCATCGACGGTCGCGCAGGGCGAGGAGGGCCTCGACGAGACGGGCGTGGGCGGCGTCCCGGATGAGCGGATCGCCGTCCGCGTAGATCACAAGCTTGAGGGTCGCACCGAGCAGGGAGGCGGCACGGGCCCGGATCCGGAGCCCGACCTCTTGGTCGCCGGCCTCGAGCCGGCAGACAACCGAGCGCGCGACCCCGATCGACCGGGCGATCGCCGCCTGGCTCACGCCCGCGCGGAGTCGCAACTCGTGGAACTCCTCCCCGAACTGGTTGCACGTGCGACGGAGGTCGCGGTCTCCGTCGCGAATCGCGTTCCGTTTCCTGGTCGCGGGCTGGTTCCGGGCTGTCTGGGTGGCCGCGTCGCGGTCGCTGCCGTGGGTCGCGTTCCGTTCGTTCGAGCGCTCAATGCCAGCAGCCATCGGGTCTCCTCGGGCCGGTTGGGCGGGCTCGGGCTCGGGCTCGGGCTCGGGCGGGCTCGGGCTCGGGCTCGGGCTCGGGCGGTTCGGGCTCGGCGGCCCGGCGGATCCCGGCCGTTGTCCTGCGTATCAGAACAAACCGGGCTTGTCCGGCGCTTACCGGGTGGCGGGCCGTCCCGTCTGAGCGACCCGTTCTGCGTATCAGAACAAACCGGGCGTGTCCGGCGCTTACCGGGTGGCGGGCCGTCCCGTCTGAGCGACCCGTTCTGCGTATCAGAACAAACCGGGCGTGTCCGGCGCTTACCGGGTGGCGGGCCGTCCCGTCTGAGCGACCCGTTCTGCGGAGCAGGACAATGGCCGCAAGTCGTCGCGAAGTTGGGGCGCGCGGAGCCTCTGGGCATGCGACGTCCCGTGCCGATTCACGGCGCAGGGGCCGTTTGTCCTGCTGAGCAGAACCGGCCCCTGAGAGAGGGGCAGAACGGGTCCTCCGGCTGAGCCGAACGGGCCCCCGGCTGAGCCGAACGGGCCCCCGGCTGAGCCGAACGGGCCCCCGGCTGAGCCGAACGGGCCCCCGGCTGAGCCGAACGGGCGGTTTGTCCTGCTGAGCAGAACCGGGCCTCGGGAGAGGGGCAGAACCAGGACCGCCCGGCACCTGACCCGGGGACCGCCCGGCACCTGACCCCGGTCAGGCCGCCCGGCACCTGACCCGGGGACCGCCCGGCACCTGACCCCGGTCAGGCCGCCCGGCACCTGACTCCGGTCAGGCCACCCGGATTCCGAACAGCCCGAGCGCAGACACCCCGAGCAGCACCAGGTCCAGGAGGATGACCAGCCCGACGGCGGTCCAGGCCACCACGTTTGCCCGGCGGCCGTTCCGGTGGCGGCCCATCAGACGCTCGTCGTTCACGAGCAGGACCATGAACACGAGCACGATCGGCAGGAGCAACCCCTGGAGGTTCTGCGAGGCGACGATCACCGGGATCGGGTCGAGCCCGGGGATGAGCACCACCAGGGCGCCCAGGAGGAGCACGAACGTGTAGATGCCGAAGAAGGGCGGTGCGTCGCTTAACCGCTTGCCGACGCCGGACTCCCAGCCGAACGCCTCGCAGATGACGAACGCGGTCGAGATCGGCATGATCGTCGCGGCCAGGACCGAGGCGCCGAAGAGCCCGACCGCGAACAGGACGGTCGCCAGCTCTCCAGCGACCGGGGCGAGCGCCTGGGCGGCATCGGCGGCGGTCTCGATCCGCATCCCCCCGGCGTGGATCGTGGCCGCGGTCGCGACGACGATGAAGACGGCGATCACGTTCGTCCAGATCGCTCCGCCGATCGCATCGGCCTGCTCGAGGCGCAGCTCGTCGTCGGCGATCGCCTTCTCGGCCACGGCGCTCTGCAGGTAGAACTGCATGTACGGGGTGATCGTCGTACCCACGACCGCGACCATGAGGAGCAGGATCGACGGCTCGAAGGAGATCGTGGGGGTGACGATCGCCCGACCCACCTGGTCCCAGTCGGGGTGGGCGAGGAAGGCCGAGAAGATGTAGGCGACGAAGACGAGGGCGACCGACAGGAAGACCCGCTCGACAGTCCGGTAGCTCGAGAAGAGGACGAGCGCCCAGATCAGGACGGCCACGATCGGCACGGTCAGGTAGCGCGAGATGCCGAAGATCTCGAGGGCGGCGGCGGCGCCCGAGAACTCGGCGATCGTGTTCGCGACGTTCGCCACGAGGAGGACGAGCATCGCGAAGGCCGTCCAGCGGACGCCGAACCGGTCGCGGATCAGGTCCGACAGACCTTGGCCGGTGACGACGCCGAGCCGGGCGGCCATCTCCTGGACGATCGCGAGGATGAGGATCGTGATCGGGAAGAGCCAGAGCAGCTCGAAGCCGGTCTCGGCGCCGAGGACGCTGTACGTCGTGATGCCGCCAGCATCGTTGCCCGCGATGCCGGCGATGAAGCCGGGCCCCATGACGGCGAGGAACGCCACCAGCCCGCGCCGGCCGCGGAACCGGCCGCGCAGGCGGAGGGGGTCGCCGCCCTGGAGGCGATCGCGAATGCGACCGATGACACTGCCCCGCCGGGCTGCCAGGCGCAGGTTGGCCGGCACGCGACGACCCGGCCGGCGGGTGCCGGCACCGGCCTCGACCGAGCGGGCGCTGACCACAGGAGCGCGAGCCCCGGCCTCCCGCGCGCCTGTCTCGCGCGCGCCTGTCTCGGGCGCGCGGGAGGCCTCCGCGTTGCGCGCCGCGTCCCGGGCCCCGCCCTCCGGCCCGCGCGCCGTGCCCCGGGCCCTCGGCGATTGGCGCACCCTGTGCCCGCTCCGCCTCAGCTGCGCGCGAAGAGGCGCGGCAGCCGCTTCTTCCAGGCGGTCGGGATCACCGTGTCGATCGCGTCGTCGACGGTCACGATCCCGACCAGCCGGCCCTCCTCGTCGACGACCGGCACGGCGAGCAGGTTGTAGTGGGCGACGACCTCGGCGACCTCGTCCTGGTTGGCCAGCACGCCGACGGCGACCGGCTCGCGGATCATCACCTCGGAGATCGGTGTGTCGGGCTTGGCAACGATGAGGTCGCGCAGGGAGAGGACACCGACGAGCTTGCCGTCCTCGTCGGTCACGTAGACGTAGTAGATCGTCTCCGCGTCGGGCTCGAGCTCGCGCAGGCGGTCGATCGTCTCGGCCGCCGTCAGGGTCGCCGGCACCGCGACGAACTCGGTCGTCATGATCCCGCCGGCGCTGTCCTCAGGGTAGCCCAGGAGCCCCTGCACCTCGTCCGCCTCGTCGCGCTCCATGAGGGCGAGGATCTCCTCGCGGGTCGTCTCGGAGAGGTCGGCGACGAGGTCGGCGGCGTCGTCGGGGCTCATCTCCTCGA
>JAJYXX010000175.1 GCA_021801545.1 Chloroflexota bacterium
CGGGCTCGCCGGGCCGGACGATCCGGGCACCGCCGCCTACTATCTCGCGGTCAACCGGAACAAGCGCTCGCTCCGGCTCGATCTGAAGCGACTGCAGGGGGTGGAGGTCCTGCGCCGGCTCCTGGGTCGGGCCGACGTCCTCGTCGAGAACTTCCGGGTCGGCGGCTTCGACCGCCTCGGCTTCGACGACGCCACGCTCGAGCGGCTGAATCCGCGGCTCGTCCACCTCGCGATCTCGGGCTACGGCCCCGACGGACCCGACGCCGCCAAGCCCGGCTACGACTTCGTCCTCCAGGCGGTCGGTGGGCTGATGTCGATCACCGGCTTCCCGGACGAGGAGGGCGGCCGGCCGACGAAGGTCGGGGTCGCGATCAGCGACGTCACGACCGGGATCCTCGGCGCGGTCGCGATCCTCGGCGCCCTCGCCGGACGCGAACGGGAGGGCTCGCCGGCGCACGGGCGGGGCCAGCGGATCGACCTCTCACTCCTCGAATCGACGCTCGCCCTGCTCGTCAACCAGGCCCAGAACGCGCTCGTCACCGGCCGCTCGCCGGGCCGGCGGGGCAACGCCCACCCGAACATCGTCCCGTACGAGACGTTTGCCACCGCCGACGGGGAGATCGCCGTCGCGGTCGGCAGCGAGCGCCAGTGGCCGCGCTTCTGCGCGGCGCTCGGCATGGCCGACCTCGCCACCGACCCGCGGTTCGCGACCAACGGCGACCGGGTCCGCAACCGCGAGCTCCTCCGCCCGCTCATCGCCGACCGTCTCCGCGCGGACGGCACCACCGCCTGGCTCGCCCGGCTGGAGGCAGCCGAGATCCCGTGCGCCCCGATCAACGACATCCTGACCGCCTTCGCCAGCCCCCAGGCCCGGGCCCGCGGCATGGACGTCACGATCGAGCACCCGCGCCTCGGCTCGATCCGCCAGGCCGGCGTCCCGTTCAAGCTCTCCGCCACCCCGGCCACGATCCGGAGCGCCCCGCCCCTGCTCGGCGAGCAGACCGACGAGCTGCTCGCAGAGCTGGGCTACGGGACCCCGGAGATCGCCGCCCTGCGCGCCGAGGGCGTCGTCTGACCATCTGCCGGCCCGCCTCGGCCGGCGCATCGGGCGGACGCCGAGGGGTGCTCGAATCGGTCGATCCGCGGTAGGCTTCCTCCCGTCAGCGCACGGTCGACCGCCACGGAGGGGCACGTGTCCCGGGTCGTCATCGAGAACCCGATCCTGAACTCGCCGTTCAGCGCCCCGACGCGCCACTTCCGGTTCAGCGACAACGGGATCACGAACGACATCGTGGACGACCGCCGCCCGAGCAGCTACTTCGTGCCGATCCCCCCGCCGAAGAAGCAGTCATCTGCCCAGCTCGCGCTCCCCGGCGACTGGACCGCCGAGCGGATGCAGCTCAACGACTTCATCAACCGCGTCCGCGAGCATGTCGCCGTCTGGCGCCAGTCCCGCTACCTCGGGATCACGAGCGCGACCCGCGATCTCCTCGACTACTGGACCAGCCCGGAGCGTGAGAACCGCCTCTTCTTCTGCCAGGTCGAGGCGCTCGAGACGGCGATCTTCCTGGCCGAAGTCGCCGGGCGCCACCAGCCCTGGCTCGAGAATCGCCTGCGCGAAGAGAACGATGCGAAGAACCCCGGGCTCTACCGGATCGCCTTCAAGATGGCGACCGGGTCGGGCAAGACGGTCGTCATGGCGATGCTCATCGCCTGGCAGGTCCTCAACAAGCTCGCCAACCCGCAGGACAAGCGCTTCAGCGACACGTTCCTGATCGTCACGCCGGGCATCACGATCCGCGACCGCCTCCGCGTCCTCCTCCCGAACGACCCGCAAAACTTCTACCAGCTGCGCGACCTGGTGACACCTGACCAGCTCCAGGAGCTGCACAAGGCCCGGATCCTCATCACGAACTACCACGCGTTCATCCGGCGCGATCGCTTCGAGGCCGCCTCACTCACGAAGAAGGTCCTCGCCGGTCCGGAGGGCGACCTCGACCAGTTCAAGGAGACCCCGGCCGAGACGGTCCGCCGGGTCTGCCGGGTACTGGGCAACAAACGAAACATTGTCGTCATCAACGACGAGGCCCACCACTGCTACCAGTCCGCGCCCCAGACCGAAGAGGAGAAGCTCAGCGCCGACGAGCGCGCCGAGGCGAAGCGCGAGGCGGAGGCCGCCCGCGTCTGGCTGAATGGCCTGCGCGCCGTCCAGCAGAAGCTCGGCATCCGGGCGATCTACGACCTCTCGGCCACGCCCTTCTTCCTCCGCGGCTCGGGCTTCAAGGAAGGCACGCTTTTCCCGTGGGTCGTGTCCGACTTCAGCCTGATCGACGCGATCGAGTCGGGGGTCGTGAAGATCCCGCGCGTCCCGGTCGCCGACGACGCGATGACCGGCGACTCGCCGACCTACCGCGACCTCTGGGTCCGGGTCCGCGAGGACCTCCCGCGGAAGGGGAGGGCGACTGACGAGATCGGGGGCGATTCACGCACGCTTCTGAAGGAGCTCGAGGGCGCCCTTCGGAGCCTCTACGGCAACTACGAGCGCTCGTACGCCGCCTGGCAGGAGGCCGGCAGCGGCACACCGCCGGTCTTCATCGTCGTCTGCCAGAACACGAACATCAGCAAGCTCGTCTTCGACTGGATCGCCGGCTGGGAACGCCCACTCGCGAACGCTTTCGGCGCCAACGCCGCCGCTGGCGCGAACGGCGAAACCGCCCTCGTGCCGGGCAACCTGCCGATCTTCTCGAACGTCCGCGACGGCCGCTGGATCGATCGCCCGAACAGCCTCCTCATCGATTCCGCCCAGCTCGAATCCGGCGAGGCGATGGACCCCGCGTTCAAGAAGATCGCCGCCGCCGAGATCGAGGAGTTCAAGACCGAGTTTCGCCAGCGCTACCCCGAGCGCTCGGTCGACGAGATCACCGACGAGGACCTCCTGCGCGAGGTGATGAACACGATCGGGAAGAAGGATCGCCTCGGCGAGCAGATCCGCTGCGTCGTCTCGGTCGCGATGCTCACCGAGGGCTGGGACGCGAACACCGTCACCCACATCCTCGGCGTCCGCGCGTTCAAGACACAGCTCCTGTGCGAGCAGGTCGTCGGGCGTGGGCTGCGCCGGGTGAGCTACGACGCCGACCCCGCCGGGATGTTCGAGCCCGAGTACGCGGAGGTCTACGGCGTCCCGTTCAGCTTCATCCCGACGGTCGGCAGCGGGGCGGCGCCGATCCAGAAGGAGATGTTCCGCGTCCGTGCGCTCCCCGAGCGGACGGACCTTGAGCTGACGTTCCCGCGCGTGACGGGCTACCGCTACGACCTCCCGACCGAACGACTCCGGGCGGAGTTCGCGCCCGACTCGATCAAGGTCCTCTCGACCGACGAGGTCCCGACGATGACCCAGCTCGACCCGATCGCGGGCGAATCGGTCATCGACGACCTGGCCGACCTCGAGCGCGAGCGCCTCCAGAAGGTCGCCTTCGTCCTCGCCAAGCGAACCCTCGACACGTACTTCCGCGACGAGGACGGGAACGCCAAGCCCTGGCTCTACCCGCAGCTCCTCGCGATCGCCGAGCGCTGGCTGGCCGAGTGCGTCGTCACGAAGGATGGCACGTTCCCGCAGCTCCTCCTCCTCGCGGAGCACAGCCACGACGCCGCCGACCGGATCTACCGCTCGATCGTTCGAGCGACCGAGGGCGAGACGCGCCTCCTGCCGCTGCTCCGGCCGTACGAGCCCGTCGGCTCGACCCGTTACGTCGACTTCACGACGACGAAGAAGGTCTACGCGACCAGGAAGAGCCACCTCAACTACCTCGTCCTCGACTCCGGCTGGGAGGCGAAGCTCGGTCAGGTGCTCGACTCGATGGACGAGGTCGTCGCCTACGCCAAGAACCAGGGGCTCAACTTCAAGATCCCGTACACGTTCGAGGGCGAGGCCGCGAACTACGTCCCGGACCTCATCGTCCGGATCGGCGACGTGGGCGGAGGAGGGCCGCTCAACCTCCTGATCGAGGTGACCGGCGAGAAGAAGAAGGACAAGGCGGCCAAGGTCGCCACGGCCGAGACGCTCTGGATCCCGGCCGTCAACAACCACGGCGGCTTCGGCCGCTGGTCATTCCTCGAGGTCAGCGACCCGTGGGACGCGGCCAACCTCATCCGCGCCCACCTGCGCACACTTGTGGCCCTCGCGACATGACGCTTTTGATAATCTCGTTATCATCTGTGTCATGAACGAGCAGCCGAGCCAGGACCTCGTCGGCACGAAGGAGGCGGCCCAGATCTTCGGCGTCCGGCCGTCGAACTTCGTCCGCGACTGGGCGAGTCGGGACGACTTCCCGCGGCCGGTCGCGACGCTCGCCCGGGGGCGCCTCTGGGCACGCGGGGATCTGCAGACGTATCGCGCCCGAACCGGACCGCGACGCGCGGTCGCGCTTGCCGACCTGCCGCTGAGTCGGGACGCCGAGCGCTGGCTGCCGGTCATCAAGCGCCGGATCGTCCGCCGGTTCCATCCGGACCGAATCGTCCTGTTCGGTTCGCAGGCGCGGGGCGACGCCCGGCCGGACAGTGACGCCGACCTCCTGGTCGTCATCCCGGGCGTGGAGCACCGACGCCGGACCGCCGCGAAGATCCACGCCACCCTCGAAGGGATCCCGCTCGGGAAGGACGTCATCGTCGCGACGCCGGAGGATGTCGAGCGGCTGGCGGATCTTGCCGGCACCATCATCCAGCCGGCGCTTCGCGAGGGCCGAACGATCTATGTCGCCCACTGATCGACGTCGCGCGCTCGCCCGGCGCTGGCTTTCGAAGGCCAGGACGGACCTTGCGCTCGCGACGGTGGTCCTTGAGAAGGGCCCGGACATGGACGCCTGGGCGGTTCGCGCCCACCTGGGCGAAGCGAGATGACGAACAGTGCCGTCGGTGGGGTTGCGACGTGACGAACCTGCGTCAGTCGGATCGTGCGGTGATGGTCGTGATCGGCTCTGCGTCGAGCGCGCCCTGCGCCATGCCGAGCAGTGCCCGCCCCCAGACGACCGGCACGGTCCGGCCAGAGGTCGTTCGGCAGTCGATGGCGAGCGAGTCGGGATGGACGGGCCGTCGACGCCGCTCGATGAGCGAGCGGCCGTACTTGAGCGCATCGCGGACGTTCGCGAACCGACGTAGCTCACCATTCGCGATGTGGGTCAACACGAAGATCGGGTCGCCGTCCACGGATCGGTTGTATCCCTGGGCCTCGAGCGCGCGGAGCCAACGCGGGGGACTCCACTCGACGGGCCTCCCGTCGACGGCCAGCTCGAACCCGTCGATCAACCGGCCGGCCATCCAGCCTCGGACAGGCGGAGACCCATCCGGCATGTCGGGACCGGCCAGCCCGAGGGGATCCTGGAGAACCGAGGCCGCCTCTTCGGCGGTGACGTGGCCGCTACGAACGTTCGTAGGCATGCTGTTCGCGCTTCATGGCGCGCCGTGCGGAGATCACGCGTACTTTACCCTGCCGAATGGTCCACGTCACCACCAGGAGTCGACCCTGATCCGACAGCCCTATCGTCCGCCAGCGCTGCTCGTGGCGAGAGTGGTCAAGGTCTTCCACGGTGATCTGCCGCCAGTCATCAAGAGCGGTGGCTGCCTCGTCGAAACCGATGCCGCGCCGTCGGATGTTCGACAACGCCTTCCGCGGATCCCAGTCGACCACCCTGCGGACGCTACCGATCGGCCCTCACCCGCCACTTACACGGATAACCGGGAGCGAAGCGATGGCCCGTAGGATCACGAAGCCCGCCAGTCCGACCCCCGTCGAGGCCACCCGCCACACGGGAGAGAACCGGGTGAACATCCCGACGGCCGAGCTCGAGTCGTTCGCCGCCGAGGCCGAGAAGCGGCCCCCGACGATCCTCTACCCGCGCGACCCCTCGCTCGATCCGCAGCTCGTCTGGAAGGGCAAGGACGAGCAGGACCGCTCCGACCTCGCCGTGCCCGCCGTCCCGGTCTATATCCAGGAGCAGATCGAGCCACGGGCGATCATCGAGGACCTCCGGGCGGTCTCGGCCGCCGGGCGCGAGGCCCAGCTCGACCTCTTTTCGGACTTCAACGGGATGTCGTTCGACGAGCGGGTCGACTTCTACCGCCACTCGATGAAGTGGTCGAACCGGATGATCCTCGGCGACTCGCTCCTGGTGATGACCTCGCTCGCTGAGAAGGAAGGGCTCAAGGGGCAGGTCCAGGCGATCTACCTGGACCCACCGTACGGGATCAAGTTCGGCAGCAACTGGCAGGTCTCGACGCGCAAGCGCGACGTGAAGGACGGCAAGATCGAGGACGCGACGCGCCAGCCCGAGCAGATCCGCGCCTTCCGCGACACGTGGGAGCTCGGCATCCACTCGTACCTGAGCTACCTGCGCGATCGGCTCGTCGTTGCCCGCGAGCTGCTCACCGAGACGGGTTCGATCTTCGTCCAGATCGGCGACGAGAACGTGCACCTCGTGCGGTCGTTGCTCGACGAGGTGTTCGGGAGCGAGAACTTCGTCTCGGCGATTACGTTCGCGACGACGAGCGGTTTCGAGACGGTCGAGCTGGCTCATGCAGGCGCCTACCTGCTCTGGTACGGCAAGCACCGCGAACGCGGCGTCAAGGTCCGTCCGCTGTTCGAGCCTGTGGACAAATCAGCGGGCGTCAGCGGCTATCGCTGGCTACGGCTTCCCGATGGATCGACAAGGGGCCTGACTGCGCTCGAAGTCCGCGGCGAGGGCCGGCTGCCGGATGACGCGGTGCTCTACACGCCCGACAACCTGTTGTCCCAAGGCGCAGCAAGCCAGCCGCAGGCCTTCGCTTTCCGTGGCAAGCAGTACTCGCCTGGACCAAACGCGCACTGGAAAGCGCAGTTCCCTGACGGGATGAACAAGCTTGCGTGGGCGGAGCGAATTCACGTATCGGAGAACAGCATTCGATACGTGCGACGCGCTGACGACTTCCCGTGGAAGGCCCGGACGAACCTGTGGACTGACACGCTTACGGGGCAGTTCACCGACCAGAAGGTCTATGTCGTGCAGACGCCGAGCAAGGTCATCGAGCGTTGCCTGCTCATGACCACCGACCCGGGCGATCTTGTCCTCGATCCCACCTGCGGCTCCGGCACTACCGCCTACGTCGCGGAGCAGTGGGGCCGGCGCTGGATCACGATCGACACGAGCCGGGTCGCGCTCGCGCTCGCCCGGACGCGCCTGATGGCGGCCCGCTATCCCTACTACCTGCTTGCCGACTCGCCCGACGGCCAGCGCAGGGAGGCCGAGCTGACCGGGCAGATGCCGATCGGCTCGACCGAGGGCGACATCCGCAAGGGCTTCGTCTACGAGCGCGTCCCCCACGTCACATTGAAGTCGATCGCCCAGAACCCCGACATCCGCGAGGGGATGACCCGCGCCGAGATCGACGCCGCGATCGCCCGCCACGCCGAGACCGAGATCCTCTACGACCGCCCGTATGCCGACTCGAAGATCGTCCGGGTCGCCGGGCCGTTCACGGTCGAGAGCCTCTCGCCCCACCGGGTCGTCGCCGACGCGCCCGAGGACAGCGTCGAAGCGGTCGCGCCGGTCGAGGAGTCCGGTCGGTTCGTCGCGACGATCCTCGACAACCTGCGCAAGGCCGGCGTCCAGAACACCGTCCGCGGCGAGCGGCTCACGTTCGAGACGCTCGAGACCTGGCCGGGCACGTACATCCAGGCCGCGGGCGAGTACCTCGAGGGCGGCTCACCGAGACGGGTCGCGGTCGCGATCGGCCCCGAGTTCGGCACCGTCGGCCCCGAGCTCGTCCGCGAAGCCGCCAAGGAAGCCTCGAAGTTCTTCGACCTCCTCGTCGTCTGCGGCTTCGCCTTCGACGCCCGGGCGGGCGAGGAGACGAGCCGGCTCGGGCGCCTGACGATCCTCCAGGCGCGGATGAACCCCGACCTCGCGATGGGCGACGAGCTGCTCAAGAAGACCGGCGCCGGGAACCTGTTCACCGTCTTTGGTCAGCCCGACATCGTCATCCGGGCCGCTGACGGGGCCGCCGCCGACGGCCAGCTCCAGGTCGAGATCCGCGGCCTCGACGTCTACGACCCGACGACCGGCGAGGTCC
>JAJYXX010000348.1:0-6141 GCA_021801545.1 Chloroflexota bacterium
CGCAGCGAGCACTGGAATGGGGGATGTCCGCCGCCGGCTTGAAGCGCGGCGTGATCATCGTCATGAACCCGCAGACCGGCGAGGTCCTGGCCATGGTCAGCCTGCCGACGTACGACAACAACCTCTTTGCGAAGGGGATCAGCAAGGCGGACTTCCAGCGGCTTGTCAGTGATCCGAATCAGCCACTGCTCAACCACGCGATCGCGGAGCAGTACCCGCCGGGCTCCACCTACAAGCTCGTCACCGGCACCGGTGCGCTCGCCGACGGGAAGATCACCACTACCACGAAGATCGAGACCCGCGGCTATCTCACGATCGGCACCTATCGCTACTACGACTGGAACCGCCGCGGCTTCGGTCCGCTCGACATCAAGCTCGGCTTCGGCTACTCGAGCGACACGTTCTTCTACCAACTGGCCGGGATGCTCGGTATCGACCGCCTGGCGTGGTGGGCCCGCCAGTACGGGTTTGGTGCCCCGACCGGCATCGACCTGCCCGGCGAGGCATCCGGGATCGTCCCCACGAACCAGTGGAAGCAGGACACGTTCGGCCAGCCAATCTTCCCCGGCGAGGTCTACCAGGCGGGGATCGGCCAGGGCTACGACGTCGCCACCCCGATCCAGCTGCTCAATGCATACAGCGCCCTGGCCAACGGAGGTCGGCTCTACCAGCCCCAGATCGTCCGGGAGATCGTGGCGCCCGATGGGACAGTCGTCCGACCGTTCGAGCCGAAGCTGATCCGCAAGCTGCCAGTCTCGGCGAGTGTCCTGCGGACGATGCGCGAGGCGGCGCGAACGGTCGTCACGATCCGATCCACCTACAACCTCGTCGACATGCCGATCAAGGTGGCCGGCAAGACCGGGACGGCCGAGTTCGGGATCCGCGACGCGCAGGGTCGACTGCCCTTCCACCACTGGTTCGTCGGGTTCGTACCAGGGGACCCGTACAAGGGCGACTTCTCGAAGGGAGACTCCAAGCTCGCCGTGCTCGCCTTCGCCTACGACTCGAACACGCTCGGCAACGTCGCGACCGAGGTCGTGAAGTACTACCTCCAGCTCCATTTCGGGATCAAGGAGGACTACCGCAAGTTCGCACTCCTGCGGCGCGCCAACTTCTACCAGGGCAACTGATCCGATGATGATGACACTCCCCGCCAGGCCGCTCGTCATTGTGTCGCGCTCACGCCGGGGCCGGCGCCACACGCCGCGACTGGATCCGTGGCGCCGGGCTCCGAGAGCGCAGGATCGAGACGTGGAGGTGTCGCCGTGGGCGTGATGCGGATCGAGCCGGCGCGAGTTCGCGGCTGGGCGTCACAGGCCGTCGACACCGCGTGGCGCAGGTTCGACATCCAGCTGACGATCTACGCTGCCCTGCTGGCGAGCATCGGGCTGGCGATGGCGTACAGCAACAGCGCCGAGTCCGGGACGGTGCCGTTCGCGCCCGGGACGACGTTCACCCGCGGCCTGATGTGGGCGACGATCGCGATTGTCGTCTTCGTCGCTGCCACCGCGTTCGACTACAAGTGGCTGAAGACGTTCTCCTGGCCGCTCTACTTTGCGAACCTCGGCCTGCTCGGGGCCACGCTCGTGATCGGCAGCGGGGTCGGCGGGGCGGCCCGCTGGGTGAACATCCTGGGGTTCCAGTTCCAGTTCAGCGAACTGGCGAAGATCTTCACGATCATCGTCCTGGCGAACTATCTCTCCGCGCGCTGGGGGAAGCTGGACTCGCTGCCGGCGATCCTGGGCGCCTGCCTCCTCGTTGTCCCGGCCTGGGTGCTGGTGATGCTTCAGCCGGACCTGGGGACGTCGCTCGTGTTCGCAGCGATCCTGGCCGGGATGCTCTTCATGTCCGGCGCTAGCCTGCGCTGGCTCGGTCTCCTCGCCGGGCTCGCCGTGGCAGCGATCCCGGTCGCCTGGACGTACGTCCTCCGGGACTACCAGAAGCAACGTCTGATCAGCTTCCTGGATCCGTCGGCCGACCCGCAGGGCTCGGGCTACCAGCTGCTGCAGGCCCAGATCGCGGTTGGTTCCGGCGGTTTCCCCGGCAAGGGCCTGACGAACGGCACCCAGAACGGGCTCGATTTCCTGCCCGTCCAGGCGACCGACTTCGTGTTCGCGATCCTGGGCGAGGAGCTTGGTTTCATCGGGGCGATGATCGTCTTCGCCCTGTTTGCGGCTCTCCTGTGGCGCGTTCTCGTCGGCGCCTGGCGCTCACGCGACCCGTTCGGGCTGTTGCTCGGCAGCGGGCTGGCGTCGATGATCCTGTTCCAGATGGTCGTCAATGTCGGAATGGTGATCGGGATCATGCCGATCACCGGGATCCCGCTCCCGTTCATCACCCATGGCGGCGCCTCGCTGATCAGCCTTGCCCTTGGCCTCGGTATCCTGCAGAGCATCAACATCAGGCAAGCCCGCGCGGAGTGGTGAGGTGCCCGTTGCCGAGCGCCGCAGTTCATCCCGCTTCGCCCGCCGAGCTTCGTCTGATCGGCTGGCCGGGAAGGAGGTGATCCGGTGACCGACCAGGCCCGGCTCGCCCGCCTCACCTCGGTGGATGCCACCGAGCGACTGCTGGCGATCCCCCCGCTGATCGTGGCACCCGGCGATGACGTTCTCGACGTGCTCCGGCGGGCCGCAGCGCAACCCCAGACGCGCGTCATCGGGGTCGTCGACGACGCAAGCGGACGGCTGGTTGGTGTCATCCCGGTTCTCCGTCTCGTCGAGGCGGTCGTCGCCCGCGTCGCCCCGGAGCTTGCGATGGCCGAGCTCGCCGACGCGGAGGACGTCGCCCAGTTCGGACACGACGTGGAGACGCGGACCGCGGCAGATGCGATGCTCCCGCCGGCCGCGGTTCCTCGGCAGGCAACGCTCGAGGACGCGTATCGCGAGATGGAGGCCCGCGACCTGCCTGGTCTGTACGTCGTGGACGAGGCGGGACGCCCCGTCGGCTACCTCGACGTCCTCGAGCTGGCGATCGTCTACATGCGCGCCCTCGAGGCGGAGGGCGACGATCCGGACGCAGGCCCGGACGCGCGGCGTTCGACGACGCCGAACCAGCCGGGGGCCTCCTCCGCGGCGGAGCTGTCGCACCAGCCGGAATCGTCGGGCCACGGAGGATCATCGACCCGGCCGGAGACCCAGGCCCAACCGGAACCCCAGGCCCAACCGGAACCCCAGACCCAACCAGGACCGCCTGGTCCACCGACGCCGTAACGCCCGAACCGGTGGACTCCCTGCTGGCGGCCGCGATCTTCCTGGTCACCTACGCGCTGGTAGCCTCGGACCGCGTCGATCGGACCGCCGTCGCCCTGCTCGGCGGCCTGACGATGGTCGCCCTCCACATCATCGACCAGGACGCCGCGTTCGCCGCGATCGACCTGAACGTCATCTTCCTGCTGGCCGGGATGATGATCCTGGCCGGGATCCTCCGCCGGACCGGCTTCTTCCAGCTGGTGGCGATCCGGGCGGTGAAGATCGCCGTCGGTGATCCGATGCGCCTGCTGATGGTGCTCAGCCTGGTCACGGCGCTCCTGAGCGCGTTCCTCGACAACGTCACGACCGTCGTCCTCGTGGCGCCGGTCACGCTCTACATCGCGAAGTCCCTGCACGTTTCTCCGGTCCCGTTCCTCGTCAGCGAAGTCCTCGCCTCGAACATCGGTGGCGCGGCGACCCTGATCGGAGACCCGCCGAACATCCTGATCGGGTCGGCCTCCGGGTTCGGCTTCGTCGACTTCCTCGTCACCCTCGGCCCGCCGGTCGTGCTCATCCTGCTCGCCTCGGCTGTCGTCGTCCGGTTCGTCTTCGCGCCCGACCTCGAGGTCCACGCCGAGGCCCGCGAGCGGGTGCTCGCCCTCGACGAGCGCGAGGTGATCACCGACCCGCGGCTGCTCCGGATCTCCCTGGCGGTCATCGGGGCGACGCTCGTCGGGTTCCTGCTCCAGCAGGTGCTCGGTCTCGGCTCGGCGACGATCGCGCTGCTCGGCGCGACCGTCCTGATCCTCCTCGCCCGGGTGGACCCGGTGGACGTCTTCGGTGAGATCGAGTGGCCGACGCTCTTCTTCTTCGTCGGGCTGTTCATGCTCGTCGGCGGCGTCGTCAGGGTGGGCCTCGTGGCGAGTACCGCCGATCTCCTGCTGCGCCTGACCGGCCACGACCAGACGGTGGCCACGATCGGGCTGCTCTGGCTGTCCGGGATCGCCTCGGGGGTGATCGACAACATCCCGTACACGACCGCGATGATCCCGGTCGTCGAGCGACTCGGGCAGAACGGCCTGCGGATCGAGCCGCTCTGGTGGTCGCTCGCGCTCGGCGCGAGCCTGGGTGGGAACGCGACGCTCGTCGGCGCCTCGGCGAACATCGTGGTCGCCAACCTCGCGGCACGGGCCGGGCATCCGATCGGGTTCGGGACGTTCCTGCGCTACGGCCTCCTCGTCGTGGCCTGTTCGCTCGGAATCAGCAGCCTCTATCTCTGGCTGCGCTTCCTCGTCTGACCAGGAGACTGACCGCGGATGCCGATCGCCTCGCTCCTCCTCCCGCCCCTCCAGGTGCCGGACGCCCTGGCCGCCGCGGCCGCTCCGCTCGAGGTGCTCGCCGGGCTGTTCGTCCTGCTCGTGGGGGCGAAGGTCGGCGAGGAGCTCGCCCGGCGCCTCGGCCAGCCCGCCGTCGTCGGGGAGCTGCTCGGCGGCTTCGCCGTCGGCCCGCATGCGCTCGGACTGGTGGTGCCCGGCGAGCCGGCCGCGGTGTTCGCCGAGATCGGGGTGGTGATCCTGCTCTTCTCGGTCGGGCTCGAGGTGCGGCTCGACGATCTCCTCGCGGTCGGCCGTTCGGCGGTCCTCACCGCGGTCGTGGCGATGGTCCTGCCGATCGTGGGCGGGGTGGTGATCGGGCTCGTCAGCGGCGAATCCGCCGGCACGGCGAGCTTCGTCGGCCTCGCCTTGGCCGCGACGAGCATCGGGATCACGAGTCGCGTCCTGGCCGAGATGCGCGTCCTGGATCGTGCCTTCGCCCGGATCGTGCTGGGGGCCGCCGTCATCGACGACATCCTCGCCCTCGTCCTGATCGGCGTCGTCTCGGGCCTGTCGCGCGGCGACCTGTCCGCCTCGACCCTGCTCGTGGCCGTGTCGGCGGTCGGCCTGGTCGGGCTCGGGTTCGCGGCCGCCCGCCGGGCACGAGGGCTGCCGCGAACTGCATTCACCTGGCCGCTGTTCGCCGATTCGCCGCTCGTTCCCTCGTTCGTCGTGATGCTCGGCCTCGCGCTCGTCTCGGCGGCGCTGGGACTGGCGGCGATCATCGGGGCGTTCATCGCCGGGCTGATCGTGGCCGAGACCGAGGCGCGCGATGAGGTCGAGCACGAGATCGGCAGCCTGGCGGCGATCTTCACCCCGTTCTTCTTCGCCGTGACCGGAGCGGCGGTCGACCTCGGAGCGTTGCTCGACGCGCCGGTCGCGATCCTCGCCCTCTCCCTGGGGGTCGTCGGGATCGCGACGAAGTGGCTGGGCGGCATCATCGGCGCGCGCCGGATCGGCTGGTGGGGCGCGACGACGGTCGGGATCGGGATGGTGCCCCGCGGCGAGGTCGGCATCATCGTCGCGAACCTGGGGCTCGCCGAGGGCCTCCTGAGCGGCTCGCTCTACAGCGCCGTCGTTGCTGCGGTCGTCCTGACCACGATCGTTGCCCCGTTCCTGCTCGACTGGGCGGTCCAGCGGGCGATCGCGGAGGACGCCGCGGCTCGCGCCTGACCAGGGATGTCGGACACCGGGCCCCCGGGATGTCGGACACCGGGCCCCCGGGATGTCGGACACCGGGCGCAACGCCCGAGACTCCGGGCTCGACGTCCCGGTGTGCCCAGCGCGCCCGGCTGCCGTGCCACTGCTGCCGTGCCACTGCTGCCGTGCCTCGGCGCCGTCGCTCAGCGGCGCCGGAACAGGCCCCGCCGATCCGCCCCCTGCGACTCGGCCGTCCGGCGCCGACCGGTCCGGCGGAGGAGCGTGTCGATCTCGTCGCGGTACGGGCGCCCGATCGGTGTCCGGTCGAGCCACTCCAGGTACTCGAGGTCCCGCCGTGCGATCTCGCCCAGTGACCAACCGGCGTACCGTCCGAAGTTCAGGATGCTGCCCGACGGGTGTCCGGGTGGCGGCCCGGCAGC